>NZ_BAABDD010000009.1:0-225569 GCF_039539445.1 Salinactinospora qingdaonensis | reverse complement strand
AGGACATGGTCGTCCAGATGGACATAGAGTGCGGTCAGAAGGGCGTCCAGGTTTTTGGTCACACATCGATCATGGGCGCCCTTCGCCATGTCCGCGACCGGCCACAAGATTCCCATCAACGATCTAGCACCCTCCCCCGGTACCCGGCCCGTGATCGAGGTGGTATTAGGACTGCGGGGCAACGGCGATGTGCACGAACTCGCCGAAACCCTCTCGGAGACCGCCGGCGTGCGGGGCGTGCAGGTGGGCGAGGACATCGAGGAGGGGGAGTGAGCGCGGCCGTAACCGGGCGGGGCCGGTGAACGGCCGCGGGCTGCTCAGCGGGTGACAAGCGGCTGAGCCCACACGGCGGTGGCGCACGGCTCCTCGTATTGGACCTGGAGTCGGACGCGCAGCGCATCGGAGACGTCGACGTCGAGGGCGACTTCTTCGCCCAGCGTGGTCGTCTCCGAGGCCATCTGCTCGCCGTCGACGTAGACGGTGAAGGTCACGCTGGCGCCGCTGTCGGAGGTGTCGGCGATACCCACGGTCGAGGTGAGGGTCTGCCACTCGCGGCTGAGGTTGAACTCCAGCCACTCCTCACCGTGGTAGCACTGCCGCGTGGACAGCACCCGGGAGTACTCGGTGGCGTTGACGGTGACCGGGTCGCTCTCCCAATCCGCTCCAGAGGTGTCGACCCACTCCATCGAGGTCAGACTCTGGCTCTCGGGTACTGCGGCGTCCTCAGCGGCCGAGGCCGCCTCGGAGGGGCTGGACGGTGCCGTCGAGGCCGAAGAGGTGGCCTCGTGGGTGCCGGGCTGCGGCTGCTGTTCGGTGAGGGACTCGGCGCCACCGGTGGTCTCGGGTTCGCCGGCGGCCTGCTGACGGGGCGAGGCGTCGGCGGCGCCGGGCGAGACCTCCGTGGTGGGGAAGGCCGCCAACGGGCCGCCGGGGCGCATCAGGTAGTAGGTTCCGGCGGCACCGACGACCAGGCACAGCAGCGCCAACACCGCGAGCCCGCCCCCCATCGCCCGGCGCGATCTCCTACGGGTGGGGCTGCCGCTGCCACCTCCAGGACCGCTCCAGATGGTCTGCGGCCCCGACGGCGCTGCGGCGGAACCGCCGAAGGCTCCCCCGGGGGAGGGCGCGGGCGGGTAGGCCGGTTGGCCACCGGCGGGATAGGGCCGCCCGGGTGCACCGTACTGCGGGCTGGCGGGAGAGGGCTGCTGCGGGGCAGGCCAGCCAGCGGCGGCCCTTGGGGTGGTGGTGCCTGCGGCGGCGGGGGGTGGGCCCCGCTGGGCTGGGCGCCGCTGGAGGCGCCCGACGGGGGCGGAGTGGACCGTCCCTGGGGCGGGATGGGCGGGGGAGCCGAGGGCCCCGGCGGACGGGGGTCGGCCCCGGGAGCGCCGACTCCGCCCGAGGATAGCTGGGGTGGAGGGCTGCCGGCAGGCAGGGTGGGCTCCTCACCGGCGGAAGTCTCCGGCGAGGAGCCGGGCGCTAGGGGGCCGCTGCTGGGACCGGCCGGCGCCGTCCACGGGGTCGATGGTTGGCCCGGCTGGGAGGCGGCGGGCTCGGGGCCGGCGGGTCCGGAGCCGGGCGTACTCCAGGGAACGGATGTGGTGACGGTACGCAACGTTGTGAGCCACTCCATCGCGCTGGGACGCTCGGTGGGGTCGGTGGCAAACATCGCGGCGATGCGCCGGGTGGCGCGGGTGTCGGCGGTCGCCAACAGCGGCAGCGCGATAAAAGCCTCGCGCAACTGTTCGGGGGTGGGCGGGGGTTCCTCACCCGCCAGGGCGAAGTAGACGATGGCGCCGAAGGCATAGCGGTCGGTGGCCGCTGAGTACTCGCCGTTGAAGACCTCGGGGGCGGCGTAGCCAGGGGTGAACCAGGGCCGCGCGGTCATGTGGCGGGTGGTGATCTTGCTCAGCCCGAAATCGACGAGCGTGGCCTGGCCCTCCTCGCTGATCATGATGTTGCCCGGCGACAGGTCGCCGTGGACCACGCCGCGGTTGGAGGGGGTGGCCTTGCCCGAATGCAGCCAGTCGAGCACTTCGGCGATCTGCTCTAGGTGGCGCAGCACCTCGCGCTGGCCCCGTGGCCCCTCGACAGCGTGCTCGGCCCGCCAGTCGCGCAGGTCCAAACCGGCCACGTAGTTCATCACCAGGTACAACACCCGGTCGGGGGTGTCGACCGCCGCGCCCGCCGGGTGCTCAGGGGCGCCCTCGAAATGCTCACGTACCCCGACCACACCGAGCCGGTTGATGAAGCGCAACAGTTCGGCCTGCTCGTTCCAGCGGCGGCTGAGCTCGCTGAACTCCTCGTCGGTGGGGGCGACTTCGGAGTTGAGCGCCTTGACGACCACCGGCTCGGTCTCGCCCGCCAGCGTCACCTCAGCCAGGTACAGCGTGGCCTCGCCACCTCGCCCCACCGATCTGACGAGACGGTACTTGTCGGGAGCGCCATCGGGACCGACGTAGAGCGCTGAACTCACCACTCAACTCATTCCGGTGGGGGGAGGGGGAATACCGCGATCGGGCCAGTGCCAGGGGCATTTCGCGCTGGCACCACAATAGCGGGTCGCTGCCGCTGGCGGCCGGAAACTGCGCTGGACAGTGCCCGCCCCGACAGCGCCCACCCCGAAGGTGGGCAGGCTCTCCTGAGCTGTGGCCACGACGCGGCGCACCCGAACCGGATAACCTGCCGCCGGAGGGGCTGCGGGGAGGCACGTTGACACAGCGCATACTGGGAGACCGCTACCGGCTGACGGCCGAAATCGGCTCGGGCGGCATGGGCGAGGTGTGGGAAGGCGTCGACGAGCGGCTGGGACGGCCGGTTGCGGTCAAGCTCATCCGGCCCGACCTGATCGACTCCGAAGAGACGGTCGCGCGATTCCACCGCGAAGCGCAGGTCACCGCCAAGCTCGCCGGGCACCCCAACATCGTGATCCTCTACGACTACGGCACCGAGACGCCCACCGAGACCGTCTATGCCGTCATGGAGTTGGTGCGAGGGCGCCCGCTGAGCGCCCTCGTGCGCTCAGGCGAGACGTTGCCCATCGAGACGGCCTGCCGCTGGTGCGCCCAGGTGTGTTCCGGGCTCGCGGCTGCCCACGCCGCCGGGGTCGTGCACCGCGACGTCAAGCCGGGCAACGTCATGGTGGTCGATCCCCCTTCCCCCGCCGGTGAGGAGAGCACGGCCAAGATCCTCGACTTCGGGATCTCGGGGTTCCTCGAAGCGGTGGTCCAGAGTCGGCGGCTGACCAAGACCGGCGAGGTGATCGGCACGCCGCAGTACATGGCACCGGAGCAGATCCAAGGCCACTCCGCCGGTGTCCCCGGCGACCTCTACTCGTTGGGCGCAGTGCTCTATCACGCCCTCACCGGCATTCCCCCCTCCCAGGCCGACCATCCGCTGGGGGTGATGCGGATGCACATGGCCACCCCGCCGCGACCGCCCGCGCGCCGGCGCCCCGATGTGCCGACTGAGCTCTCGGATCTGGTCATGGCCCTGCTCGCCAAATCGCCCGAGCAGCGTCCCTCCAGCGCCGGCGAGGTGCTGGAACGGCTGCGTGCCGGCACCCGCCCCCGTGCCACGGGCCCAGTACGGCCGGCCACCCACCACCTCGCGGCGCCGCCGGAGTCCACGCCACAGCGACGCCGCGAGCTCGCCCGACGTCTCGACGCGGCCGAGGCCCGCGCCCGGGACGGCTCCCCGGCCACGGCCGCTCAAGAGTTGGGAGAGCTCCTGGCTGAGCTGGTCGAAATCTACGGTGCTTCTCACCCCGAAACGTTGCGGGCCCGGCATCGGCGCGCCTACCTCACCGGCAAGGGTGGCTACCACGCCCACGCCGCGGAGCTGTTCGCCGAGCTTGCCGACGATATGGAGAGAGTGCACGGCCGTCGCCATGCCGACACGTTGAGCGCGCGCCACTACCAGGCCGCCAACGCGGGCCGGGCCGGCCGCCACGGGGAGGCCGCCCGCATCCACCGCGCGATCCTGCCGGAGTTGACCGCGCTCCACGGGGAGTACTCGCGGCGGGTGTTGCTCGCCCGTCTGCACCTGGCCTTCGACGTCGGTGAGAGCGGCGACCGGCGCGGCGCGATCACGATGCTGGGCGACCTGCTGGTCGACCTGGAACGGGAGTTGGGCGCCGAGGACCCCACCACGTTGACCGCGCGCCACTACCAGGCGGCCTATATCGGCTACCACGGCGACCCGCACGAGGCGGTGCGGCGCTACCGGGAGCTCCTGGCCGACCACGTGCGTATCCATGGCGCCGAGCACGCCGAGACCGAGCGCATCCGCACGCGGCTGGCGCGGTGGGAGCAACACCGCCAGAGCAGCCAGAGTGGCCCAGACCACACAACAGGCGCTTGTGGGGGATAATGTCGGGCGGCACGGATAGTGTGCTGAGCCATGTCACAACCGCTGAACGAGATCATGGAGCCGGGATGGGCAGCGGCGCTGGAGCCGGTGGCCGCCCACATTTCGGCGATGGGCGACTTCTTGCGTACCGAAGTCGCCGAGGGACGCACCTACCTTCCCGCGGGGGAGAACGTGCTGCGCGCGTTCCAACAGCCCTTCGAGGACGTGCGGGTGCTCCTGGTGGGTCAGGACCCGTACCCCACGCCGGGACACGCCGTGGGACTGAGTTTCTCCGTGGCCCCGGGCGTCAAGCTTCCGGGCAGCCTGCGCAACATCTACCAGGAGTACACCGACGATTTGGGGCTGCCCATGCCCTCCAGCGGTGATCTGTCGCCGTGGACCGAACGTGGCGTGCTGCTGCTCAACCGGGTGTTGACCGTACAGCCGGGCAAGCCGGGCTCACACCGGGGCAAAGGGTGGGAGAAGGTCACCGACCAGGCCATCAAAGCTCTGGCCGCGCGCGACAAGCCGCTCGTGGCGATCCTGTGGGGACGCGACGCGCGCAGTCTGCGCCCGCTGATGCCTGGTACGCCCACGGTGGAGTCCACCCATCCGAGCCCGATGTCGGCACACAACGGCTTCTTCGGCTCGCGGCCCTTCAGCCGGGCCAATGCGCTCCTCAAAGAGCAGGGGGCCGACTCCATCGACTGGCAACTGCCCTGACCGGCACTGCCCGTTCCCGCGCCGCTCACGGTTAACCCCCCGACCGGCGGCGCGGGAACGGCACTCGGCGGGGCTCACTCCCCTTGGTGTTCCCCTGCCAAGGACAATTCGTCGCCGTCACGCTCCAGACAGAATTCGTTACCCTCAGGGTCGGCGAGTGTCACCCAGCCGCCACCGTCCTCAGTACGAAAGTCCTTCAAGAACGTGGCGCCCAGACCCAGCAGCCGACGCAACTCCTCATCGCGGGAAGCGCCCTCAGGCGTGAGATCGAGATGGATTCGATTCTTGACCACTTTGTTCTCGGGAACACGCAGAAATAGCAGGCCCGGGTTTCCCTGCGGAGTGTCGATGAAGGCTTCGCTTCCTCCAGGGCTGCTTTCCGGGGAAACGGGCACGTCGATGACTTTGCTCCAGAATTCGGCTAACGCAAAGGGATCAGCACAGTCGATGATGATGTTGCGGATGGGTGACGGCATTGGGGGGCCTCCGGACAACAAGCGGGTGCAGCCTCCTGAGCACTGCCCCGACGCTGGCTGCAACAACCGTAACCCGACGTAGAGAATGACGATGCCCCAGCATCGCTTCCCCTGAGAGGCCCCCACTCATGGCGAAGACGCTCAGTTACTCCGACGCGCTCAAAATCCTGGGTGCTTACGACGGGCCGGTGGCGACCGCGGTTGACACCGTAACCGGCTCGGCCGCCGAGTTGGCCGGGCTGCCGGGGTTGGGCACGCTGGCCGAAGAGGTCACCGCCAAAGGCACCACGGCCGTTCGCGCGCTCGGTGAGCGCATCAACGGAGTGAGCCGGCTGGAGCGCACCGAACGTGTCCAGGCGGCCCACACCATCATCACGGTGGTGTCGTTCTTTCGAGCGCTGGCGGAGGTGGTCGCCGACTCCGGCTGCCCGGTCCAGCTCGACGAGTTGGGCATCACCGCCCAGGAACAGGCGGCGTTGGCGACGGGCCAGGTGGTGCCCGACGGCTATGGGCACCTGATCGAAACACTGCTGGCCAGCGGCGCACCCGCGCCGTCGGCGGCGCGTTCCTACGAGACCAACCGCGCCGACATCCGCGACTCCTACGAAGGGCTGTTCCGGCAGACCCGCAGGTTCCTCAAGGGGCTGGCGCGTGGCCGGGAGTTGGTGGCGCACCTGCCGGCGGGCGGATCGGAGGCGGTGGTGGAGCGCGCTATGGCCAACTACGACACCGCGTTTCGCGAACTAGTCACGCAGGCCCCGGAGTTCGCGACCTGGTTCGGCATCGTCGACGGGCAGGCCACCCGCCACACCGTGGTCAACGCCACGGCCGCCCTCGAACGGCGCGTGGCCGAGCTGTCGACCGGGTTGAGCGGGCTGGAGTCGCTGCTGGGGGAGATTTCAGTGGGGAGGAGGGCGCGGCACTGGCACGCCGACCTGGCCGCCCACCACCGCGCCGCGCTGGAACGGCCGCTGCTGGCCGGTTCTGACCTGTCGCGGGGATTCACCCTGCCCACGCTGGGCAAGGCCTACCTGAACCCGCGCGGGCGCATCGCCGAGATGGACGGCGAGCGCTCCTTTCCCTCCGCTGACTCCTGGTGGCAGCGGCTGCCGGTGCACGAGGAGCTCCAGCACACGATCGTGGGCCTGTTGACCTCAGTGGAGGCGACCCGCACCCCGCTGGTGGTGCTCGGGCACCCCGGGGCGGGCAAGTCCAAACTCACCGAGGTGCTCGCGGCCCGGCTGCCAGCCGAGGACTTCCTGGCGGTGCGGGTCGAGCTGCGCTCGGTGCCCGCCGACGCCCCAATCCAGCAGCAGATCGAGCAGGGGGTCTACAACGCGATCGGTGAACGGGTCACCTGGCCCGAGCTGGCGCGCTCGGCCGAAGGCGCGCTGCCGGTGGTCATGCTCGACGGCTTCGACGAACTGCTCCAGGCCACGGGGGTGAACCGTTCCGACTACCTGGAGCAGGTGAGCGAGTTCCAAGAGCGCCAGGCTGAGCTGGGCCGGCCGGTGGTGGTGCTGGTGACCAGCCGCACGGTCGTGGCCGACCGGGTGCGGTTCCCGGCCGGAACCGCCGTCGTCAAGCTGGAGCCGCTGAGCCAAAGCCAGATCCAGCAATTGTTGCGCATCTGGAACCACGCCAACAGCGCCGCGCTGGCCCGACGCCAGACGCTACCGATGCCCCTCGAACGGTTGTTGGGCTACCGGGAACTGGCTGAGCAGCCGCTGCTGCTGGTGATGCTGTTGCTGTTCGACGCCGAGGACAACGCGCTGCAACGCGTCGACGCCGAACTCAGCCGCGCCGAACTCTACGAGCGGCTGCTCAGCGAGTTCACGCGGCGCGAGGTCAGCAAACACGCCGCGCACCTGAGCGGGGCCGAGCTGACCGAGGCGGTGGAGGCCGAACTGCGGCGGCTGGAAGTCACGGCGATGGCGATGTTCGCCCGCCGCAGCCAGACCGTGACCGCCGACGAGCTCAACCGGGATCTGGCGGTCCTGTCCCCCGCGACGACCACGGGCACCGGGCAGGCGGGTCTACAGGGCGCGCTCAGCGACGCCGACCAGGTGCTGGGCCGGTTCTTCTTCGTGCACGAGTCTCGGGGGTTGCAGGAGGGCCCGCGCAGCGCCTACGAGTTCCTGCACGCCACCTTCGGAGAGTTCCTGGTGGCGCGCATGGTCACCGAGGCCCTGCGGGAGCTGGTCGCCGACTGGCGCCACGCGCGCGGCCGGCGCTACACCGAACCCCTCAACGACGGGCTGCTCTATGCGCTGACCTCGTTTACGACGCTGTCGGGCCGGTCGGCGGCGCTGGAGTTCACCGACGACCTGCTGGCCGCCTGGTTCAAGCGCTCCCCCGCCGACCGCGCCGACTGCCGGGCTCTGCTGCTCGACCTGTTCCACGAGGCGCTGTACCCCAACCCGCACCGCTCCTTTGCCGGCTACGAGCCGCGGCGCCTCCCCGTCACGGTGCGCCAAGGCGTGTACCTGGCCAACCTGGTGCTGTTGTTGACGCGCGTGGACTCCGAGCCCATCGACGTCGCCGAGCTGTTCCCAACCGCCGAGCGTTCCTGGCCGCAGTGGCGCGGGTTGGCGGGGTTGTGGCGCGCGCTCTCGGGCGAGGAGTGGCACGGCACCCTGGACGCCGTCCGGGTCCGCCACATCGGCTATGGCATCGGCCGCGGCGAGGCGGCCCGCACCGTCGTGACACGCGAGAGTGGTTCCCGGGTCAATGTGGGCGAGTGCGTGGGCTTCGAGTTGAGCGCCGAGGTGTCGTTGAAGCTCGACATCAACGACCCCTACGCCATCACCGTGCCCTATGACAGTGTCACCTCGAAGCTGCTGCGCTCCATGGCGATGCGCGCCAACGGCACCGGCAGCCGCATGGTGCTGATGCTGCTGCCCTACCTCTCCCACGTCAGCGACGACCTCTCGCGGTGGTTCGTCGACGTCATCCACGGCGTCGAGCCCGAGGAGGAGCTAGGTGGTGCCGTGGCCCGCAACGAGGACGTGGCGTGGGCCGAGGCCCACGACGTGCTGGAGCTGCGCCTGGGCGCGCCCGGCTCGGACAACCAGGGGCGGCTGCGCCGCTATGGCCGGCTGCTGGGCCACTCCAGAGCCCTGGGCCGGGTGGAACTGCTCACGCTACGCCAGGCGGGAGAGGACCTGGAGGCGGTGCCGTGGGAAGCCGGGGGGCACGAGCAGCTCCGCACGATCGTGGCCGATTTTCTGGACCGCGTTGACACGGTCGTTGCCGCGCCCCGGCTGGCTCCCACGTTCGTCATTCCGGTTCTGGATAGGCTGCGTCCTTATATCAGACGCTCCGAAACCTGGGACCGCGTGCGCGAACTTGTGACCGCAACCGAGACGGACTCAGCCGCCGAAACTCCCCCTCACACTGGCATTTCCGCGCGTCAAATGGGACAACACTCGTGAACCGGGGCAGGAAACCCCGGATAGCGGGCTGTGCCGGAATGACCGATAGGACATCGGGTCACGATGAACTCCCCCTGAAACCTGACGAAACCGGCTCGCAGCCACCAGGATGGTTGCTTGGCGCTCGTCCCGCCCGTCTGTTCCGGTGACTGCCCTGGTGGTGCCATGCGTGAGCCTGTCCGCTACTCCGACGCGATCCGTTTCCTCGGCTACGATGAGGCGACCGTCCTCGCCACGATCGACGGGCTCGCCCACGAGACGGGCACGGACCTGCTCCAGGCGCGCACCGACCTGGTGCGCTTCGCTCACCGCGCCCTGGGGCGGCTAGAGCGCGAGGCGCACCTCATCTCGCGCTGGGAACGCACCCGCCGTATCGCCGCGGCGCACAGCATGATTGTGGTAACGGCGTTTTTCGAATCGCTCGACGACACCGAACTCCCCTTTGAACTCGACGGCCCCGCAGCCGGCTCGGCCACCAGTGACGTCTCCAGCCCGACCCACCTGGGCGAGTTCGTGTCGCTGCTGGTGAACTCCGCTCCCCCGCTGCCGCGACCGCAACGCACGGCCAGCGACGCCCGCACCCGGGTGCGGCGCTTCTACGCCCGGCGCTGCCGACAACTGCCGCCGATCGTGCGCCGGATGCGGATCTGGGAGGAGATCGACGAGAACCGCCGCAGTGCCATCACCGACCGGCTCGGCTCGGCCCTGACCGAGCGCTGCCTACGCCGCTACGAGGAACTGCGCGACAAACTGGCCGCCGGATTCCCCGAATTCGCCGTCTGGGCCGGCCTGCGCAACGGCCGCACACGCGAGGCAGGGCTGGCCGAGACGACAGCGGTGGGGCTGACCCGCCTGCACCACCAGCTCCAGGCGATCAGCACCGGAACCGTCCCGCGCGCCCCCGAGGCGGCCCGCGCCCGCGCCCATCGCGAGCGCCTCGTGGCCCCGATCGCCCCGTTGACCGAGGAAACGGCCGCGCCGAACTTGCCCGCTCTGGGGGTGGCCTACCTCGACCCCGACTTCCGTGTCACCGAGGTCACCGCCTCGGCACGGCTGCACGACCCCCAGTGGTGGCACCACACCACCACCGCGCGCGACGACCTCCCCGAGTTCCTGCTGGGACACTTCACCGCTCCCCGCTCGCTCACCCTGCCGCTGCTGGTCGTGGGCCCCTCCGGGTGCGGGAAGTCGGCACTGACCCACGTGTTGGCCGCACGGTTGCCCGAGCAGGACTTCACGGTCGTGCGGGTCAACGGCCACGACCTGGCGGAGATGTCGGCCGCCGCCGGCGCCGAGCCCGAGGAGTGTCTAAGCCACGCGCTGGCCGAGGCCGACCGCGGCGGCGACGCGCTGCCGGTGCTGATCATCGACGGGCTGGAAGAGATGGCCACGCGCGCGAGGACGTCGCGCTCGCGCCTGCTCGCCGACATCGCGCGCTTCCAGCACGACCGCGCGCAGCGGGAGCGACCCGTGGCGGTCGTGCTGACCTGCCGCGAGGCCACAGCGGCGCAGGTACGGTTCCCGGCGGGCACGGTAGCGCTGCGGTTGGCCGAGTTCAGCGACACCCAGATCGCCACCTGGGTGGCCACTTGGAACCGCGTCAACGCGGGCTACTTCGCCCACCACGGCGTGAACCGCCTCGACTTGGCGGTGCTGGCACCGCACATGGACCTGGCCCGACGGCCGTTGCTGCTGTTCCTGCTCGCGCTCTACGACGGGGGCGGCAACGCGCTGCGCAAGCTGTCGGCGCCGTTGCGCGAGACGATGCTCTACGAGCGGTGGCTACGCCGGTTGGCCGATGCGGCCGACCGGAGCGCCACCCCCTCCGGCGCGCGCCCGACCGGCGGGGACGGCGATCCGGCCGTGCGGACCGGGCGCATCGAACGGACCCTGCTGGCAGCGTCGATGATGGCCTTCGCCATGTTCAACCGCGACCAGCGCAGCGTGCCCAGCGACGTGGTCACCGCCGACCGAGACCGGCTCGTGTCGTGGCCGGCCCGCTTCACCCCACCCGTGGACCCCACCCACCTGGGGTGTGTGACGCGCAGTGACGGTCAGGTGGCCTTCACCCACCCCGCGCTGGGCGAATACCTCATCGCGCGCCTGGTCGCCGACGAGCTGGCCGAACTCGCCGAAGCCCGCGTACGCGAGCTGCGGGCGATCCGCCCCTCTCCCCCCGACGACGGTTTCCTGCGCGCCCTGCTGTCGTTCACCCCACTGTCGGTCTCGGGCGAAGTGCCGCGCTTTTTGTCCCAGCGGCTGGGACTGCTGGCCCCAGGGGTGCGCGACGAACTGCGGTTGATGCTGGCCGACTTGCTGCGAGAGCGGCGACACCCCGGGGCGGGCGCCAGTCGACAGGCCGGCCACTACGCCGGCTACGAGCCGCTCCCGCTGCCCGAGGCCGCCCAAGACGCCGTCTACAGCGCCAACCTGATGCTGGCGCTGGTGGCGATACACGGCGGCCCGGTGCCGCTGCGGGAACTGTTCGGGGCTGACGGCGAGGACGCATGGCGCGCGATGACCCACCTGTGGAAGTCGCAACTGCCGCCAGAACAGTGGGCCAGTCTTGTGCACGCCCTGGATGTGCGCCGCGGCGACGCGACCGAGGGCGCAGCCGGCCAGGACCAGGACCTCACGGTGCGCCCCGGTGAGGAAGCCCCCTCGATGCCGGGGGCGCAAAGCGACCTGGGGCTGCTCGCGCGGGAAGCGGCCGTGCTGGCCGACGGGGGAACCCAGCGGCTGCTCCACGCGGTGGAGCCGCTGACCCAGACCTTCGGGGGCGACGTCACCGCGCGCCCCGACGGCGCTGCCTCCGACGCACACCTGTTGCTGACGTTGGCTTTCGCCGCCACCGAAGTCGACGATCCCACACTCGTCACCGCCTACGAGCGCGCCTTCGCCCTCGCCCACACCCTCGACTCCGACTCTCGGCTACGCCTGTCGGTGTTCCTGCTGCGCCAACTCCGCGGCCACGTGCACCGGCTGGGCGCACGCCTCGTGCCGCTGGTGGCCGAGCACGTCCGCCCGTTGGGGGTGGCGCGCCGGGCGCGCGCCTCGATACGGCGGCTGGCCGAAGAGCACAATGAGCACGTGCGCGCTATCCGGGACGTGCTCGCCGGGCGCTGGTGAGGCCGGCGGCGCCAGGCGGCGGCTCAAGCGACGGTGCTCAACATCCGTTCGGCCAAGGCGGGCACGACCTCACCGATCGGCTCTCGCAGCACCGCATCGGCCTGCTCGTCGTAGGGAGTGGGCTGCTCGTTGACGACGATCAGGGTGGCACCGCTGTCGAGGGCCAGATCGCATAGGCCGGCCACAGGCTGCACCGACAGCGACGTGCCGATCGCCACGAACGCGGCGCAGCTTTGGGCGGCGTCGACGGCGGCTTGGAGGACGTCGGGCTTGAGGCGCTGACCAAAGGAGATCGTGTCGGCCTTTTGGATGCCGCCGCAGGCCAGACACCGCGGGTCAGACTCCTCCTCCAGCCGTTGCAGCACCTCGGGCGTCGGTGTGCGCAGGTCACACGACAGGCACACTACCCAGTGCAGGGTGCCGTGCACCTCGATGACACTGTCGGGGTCGGTGCCGGCGGCCTGCTGGAGGCCGTCGATGTTTTGGGTCACGATCGCCCGTAGCCGCTCGGCGGCGGCGAGGTCGGCCAGTGCGCGGTGGGCGGCGTTGGGGTGAGCCGTCCACGCGGGGTGGTCACGGCGCATGTGCCACACGCGCCGGCGCACGTTGGCGTCGCCAAGGTAGGTGTCGATGTCGAACAGGGCCGCCGCGCCGGGGTTGTTGGTCCACAGGCCCTGCGGGCCGCGGAAGTCGGGAATCCCCGATTCGGTGGAGATACCGGCGCCGGTGAGAACGGTTATGGGTCCGGAGTCGGCCAGCCACGCCGCCACCTCGACGACATCGCGTGTGGAAGCCATCGCTTGCACCCTCATATCGGTTATCGCGCGCTGTGCAGTGCCTCTTCATTGTCGCAGCGAACTGTGGTTGATGCTCCTGTTATGTGATTTGCAGCCGTATCGGTACGGCGGTCGCTGCAAAGGCTGACAAAGGATGCCAAAATCGACGTACCCATGAAGCAGCCGCCCTACATCCTCGTGGTCAACGGGACGAAGGTCCGTCGTCCCGTATTTGTGCTGGGCGCACCCCATTCCGGGGTGGAGTTGATCGCCCGTGCGCTGGGACGCTCGCCAGGTTTCCACCTGACCTCGGGTCGCCCTAGCGTGGTGAACGCGGCACATGCGTTCGCGCGCCGCCCCTCCATCGCCGCGGACCACGAGTGGGGAACCGCGACCCTGCTCCGTGACGCCATGGCTGAAGCGTGGCAGCTCACTCCCCGCACTTGCCCCCATTGTCCCCGCCGCCCCGTGACAGCGCGCGAAGGCGTGGAACCGTGTCGCCACGCCGGGGAGATGGAGCGCTTCGGCGACGCCAGTCCCGACCTGCTCTACAGCGCGACGGCCCTGGCCGGCGCCTTCGAGGATGCGGCGTTTGTGCAGATCATCCGGGACGGTCGTGACGTGGTCGCCGCTATGCTCGATGACGAGGCGCTGTTGTCATGGCTGCGGCCCAGCGTGGCCAACCTGGAGGACGAACTGCCCCATCCGTTCTTCGGGATCGAGACCAAAGCCGAACGCGACGACTATGCGCGGATGTCCGATGTGGCCAAATGCGCATTGCGGTGGCGCGGCGCCGTCCGGCTCTCGGCGCGGCTACGTGGTGCGCTGGATGCGGAGCGGTTGATGACGCTGCGCTACGAGGAAGTGTTCGGCGCCGAGATCGATACGGCCGAGCAGCTCTCCTCGTTCACCGGCACGCGAGTCTCGGCTATGGAACTGATGCACACCGGCCCCACCGGGGTCGGCGCGTGGCGCAACCGGTTGGCGCCCCACCAGCGGGACGAGGTGCTGAACACCGCCCGTACCGAACTGGCGCGCCTTGGCTACATCGGTTCCAAGACACGCGCTTGAGCCCGCCGACGGCCAACTGCCCGAAGAGCCGACCGCTCCGGTTGCCCGAAGCCGGCCGGCGCCGACAGCGGCCTCCACGCCGCCGGCGTGGCCCGGTGAGCGCCTCAGAACTCGCGGTAGGGCAGGTACTTGCCGTTGAGCGTGATGACTACACGGTCGCCTTTGGGGTCCTCGACCCGTTCGACGTCCATCTCGAAATCGATGGCGCTCATGATGCCGTCCCCGAACTCTTCACGGATCAGGTCGGCCACCGCACGCCCGTAGACCTGGACGACCTCCTCCAAGCGGTAGACGACGGGCTCGCTGGTGTCGACGACGCCGGCTCCACGGACCGGCGGCAGTTGCAGGGCCTGAACCACGACGTCCTCGAGCCGCAGCAGCCGGCCAACCGTACTGGCCTGTTCGGCGCTGATGGTGTGTTGGCCCAGCAGAGCAGCCGCGGTCCACACTTTCGAGCGGCCCAGTTCCTGAGCGATCTGCTCCCAGGTGAGACCTTTGATTCGTTTGGCTTGCAGGACGGCCTCGGCGGCCTCGGCACGGCCGATGGGATCGACTCGGGTGAAGGACACGCGCACCTCCAGTGATGCGAGACGGCATGGGCCGGATACGTGTCCAAATCTAGGCGGCCCCCCGTAGGGACGCCAGAGGCGCGAGGTAGGCCAAGAGTCACGTGGTACGGCTGGGACGGCTACGATACATTCCCATGGGAGCACTGGGACTGGCTGAATTCGTCGTGCTCGCGATCGTCATAGCGATCCCGTTGAGCATCGTGATCGGCGCAATCGTCTACGTGGTCCGGCTGGCTCGCTGGGGGCCGCGGGCGACGCTGGGCGACGCCCGGCGCACGGGGCCGCCGCTGCGCACGTCGGGCCGCCCCCGTGGGGAAGACGGGGAAGACACAGCCTGACGGGAGCCCCCTCACCTTTACACCGTAGATCTCTTTTGGGTCGTCAGGGCCCGGTTGGGGCCAGTGGCCCCAACCGGACACCGGCTCCCCTTAGGTGGCGTTGAGCGTGGCGGGGTCGGGGCCGAACCGCCGGCCGGTGTCGAGGGCGCTGATGGTCTCGACGTCGCTGGCGGAGAGTTCGAAGCCGAAGACGTCGAAGTTGGCGCGGATGCGCTCAGGTGTGGCCGACTTGGGGATCGCGATGGTGCCGATTTGCAGGTGCCAGCGCAGGATCACCTGAGCGGGCGTAACACCGTAGGACTCGGCGAGCTTGACCAGGGTGGGGTCGTGCAGCAGGTGGCCCTGCCCCAGGGGGCTCCACGCCTCGGTGGCGATACCGTGCTCGGCGTGGAAGGCGCGTATCCGCTCCTGGGCAAGGGTGGGGTGCAGCTCGATCTGGTTGACGGCGGGTACGACGCTGCCCTCATCCATCAGCCGCTTCAGGTGGGGCTCTTGGAAGTTGGAGACGCCGATGGCCCGCACGCGACCGTCGGCGTAGAGGCGCTCGAAGGCCTTCCAGGTGTCGACGTAGGTGTCGCGGGCCGGCATCGGCCAGTGGATGAGGTACAGGTCGAGGTAGTCCAAGCCCAACCGCTGCATAGTGGCGTCAAAGGCCCGCAGAGTGGTGTCGTAGCCCTGTTCGCTGTTCCACAACTTGGAGGTGACGAACAGCTCCTCGCGGGGAACGGGCGCTCCTCGGATAGCCTCACCGACCCCCTCTTCGTTGCCGTATATGGCCGCGGTGTCGATGCTGCGGTATCCCGTCTCGATGGCGATCCGCACCGCGTCGGTGACCTCGGCGTCGCTGATTTGCCACACGCCAAAGCCCAACTGCGGGATGCGCACACCGTTGTTCAGGGTGACCTCGGGCACCGAAGGCATAGCTGCTCTCCCCGTCGGTAGTTTGAAAGCTCGTTGACCTCGTCCCCCGGCGCAAGCCGGGGATTCCACACTCGGTGGACCAGTACTTCCTCGCGGTTTCCCGCTGGTTCCTGCGTCGCAGACCGCCTACCGGCAGGGTCTCCCGCCTCTCCTGCGCGGGCTCGACCAGGATCGCGCAGCGAGAGCCCGGCTGACACGGCAGGCCCGGCCGCGTATCGCTCGCTATCACGACACGCCAAACGTATCGCGCATCCCTACGATCGGGAAAACGACTCCCTCACCCTCCGAAGCTGGGGGGTTACGCCACTCGAAAACCACGCAGCGGCCGACACGGCAGGCGACACCGGCCGCCGTCGTCCTTTGGTCCTCCCTCTCCCCGGTTGGCCCCCTAGCCCCGTGCGGGGGCTGGGGGTGGGGTGGGACTGGGGAGAATGCGCGGGAGTTCCCGCCGCTCGCGAACACCGCCCCCGCCCCGCTCGACAAAAAACACAGCGGCACCCCGGCGGGAGGCCCACAGCAGTGCGAGGATGAGAACCCGGCGTGGAGCCGATTTCCGCGCCGCGGCGGGCCGCCGCCGTGGAGCACACCCGTCAGTGGAGGGGATTCGGTCGTGACTGAGCGTCTGTGCCTGGCTATCACCGTCGGCGACCCCGCCGGCATCGGCCCCGAGATCACGGTGCGCACCCTGGCCGAGGTAGGCACCACAGCGCCCGCACGCGGCGTGGTCGTGGCCGATCCAGCCGTGCTGCGCCGCGCCGCCCGCGTCTGCGGGCTCGACGTGACGATCCGGGCGGTGGGCTCCTGGCACCTGCCGCCTGAGCAGGAGGGCGTGATCGACTGCCTCGACATCGCCGAACTGGGCGATGCGACACCGCAATGGGGAACGGTCGACAAGCGCGCCGGCGCCGCGGCGGTGCGCGCCATCGAGGTGGCCACAGCGGCGGCCATGGCCGGCGACGTCGCCGGCATCGTCACTGGCCCCATCAACAAGGAAGCCATCTGGGCGGCCGGCAGCACACACCTGGGCCACACCGAAATGCTGGGGGAACTGACCGGGGTCACCCGGCAAAACACCATGTTCGTGGTGCGCGGCAAGAAGATCTTCTTCGCGACCCGGCACGTGTCGCTGCGGGCGGCGCTGGACCAGGTGAGTGTGGAACAGCAGGTGAGCTGCGCCGAGGAAGCGCTGACGGCACTGCGGGTGTTCGGCCATGACCAGCCGCGGCTGGCGGTGGCCGCGATCAACCCCCACGGCGGCGAGAACGGGGCGTTCGGGGACGAGGAGATCACCCACCTGGAGCCGGCCGTGGCCCGGCTGCGCGCCGCCGGGGCCGACGTGACGGGGCCGGTACCGGCCGACTCGGTGTTCCACCGGCTGTTGCAGGGCCACTATGACGGGGTGCTGTCGCAGTACCACGACCAGGGCCACATCGCGGCCAAGACCTTCGACTTCGACGGCACGATCTCGGTGACGGTGGGATTGCCGATCCTGCGCACCTCGGTCGACCACGGCACCGCCTTCGACATCGCGGGCCAAGGGGTGGCCGACCCCGCCACGATGCGCTCGGCGTTCCTGCACGGCGCCGAGTTCGCCCGCTTCGCCGACCGCATCCGCGCCACCTACGGCGGCTAAAGCGAACCGGTGCCGCGGCGGCACCGACCGCGGTTGGGGCGCGGTGAAAGCGGTCACTGGGGATCGGGGGTGGGCGGGGCCGCAGGCCCGGGGAAGACCCGCTGGCCGGGACAGAGCACGCCGGCGGGGTCGAAGCGGTGCCGGGCGCCGGCCAGCCTGTCCCACTGGCCGGCGAAGTGGCGCTGCCAGTCCTGGGGGGTCATCGCCAACGCGTTGGCGGGGTAGACACAGCCGCCCGCGGCGACGGCGCGCTCGTAGAGGTCACGGTTGGCCTCGATCATGCGGGCGGTGTCGGTGACCGCGTAGGGATCGCCGGTGCGCAGCAGCGCGAAGAGGAACACGAGCTCCCCCTCGGGGACGCGCACCAGCGGCGCGCGCAGCCGATCGGCCCGCACGGGGTAGAGCATGAGCAGCCCCGTGGCGCCGATATCGCGCGCAAGGTCGGTGTGCTCCAGCACGTGGGACACGAGCGGGCCGGTGGCCTGCTCAGGCAGGAATACGTTCAGCCACGGGTGGGGGTGGAACCACGAGCCCTCCGTACGCAGGAACTCCTCGGCAGGCGCCATGCGGTGGGCGAACTCCGGATAGGTGGAGTCGACCACCTCGGCGCTGGGGCGGTCGTCGCCCAGGTCGCCCAGGAGCGCCGCCTCGTCGGGCTCACCGGGGTGGGGGGCGGCCCCGTAGTAGGCGGCGACCTCAAGCATGTAGCGCCAACGGGCCTGGGTCTCGGGGGCGGCGGGCACGATCTGGCCTTCGACATAGTCGAAGCGCCCCTCGGCGACCACGGCGCGCTGCTCGCGCAGGTAGCGGTCGAAGTCGTCGTAGTAGAGCTGCCAGCGCCGGGTACGCGGCGGGGCCTCGACCAGGGTGATAGTGGCGCGCACGACGATGCCGCACTGGCCCAGCCCGCCGCGCACGGCGTCGAAGAGGTCGCGGTTGTGGGTGGGTGAACAGGTGTGGAGCTCACCGGTCCCCGTGACGACGTCGAGCTCACGAACCGTGTCGACCTGGGTGCCGTAGTGGTGGGTGGCACCGCCGATGCCGCCGACCGCGAGCGTGCCGCCCACGGTGACGTGCATGTAGTCGGTGAGGGTGGGCGGGGTGAGCCCCGCCTGCACGGTGGCGGCCAGCACATCGCTCCAGCGGGCGCCCGCCTCGACGACCACCCCGTCGCGGTCGACGCGGTGCACGGCCGCCATGCTGGTCATGTCGAGCACCAGGCCATCGCTTTGGCCCTGGCCGAACGGGGAGTGGCCGGCCCCGCGGGCGGCCAGCGAGACGCCGTGCTCAGCGGCGAAGCCCACCACGGCGACCACGTCGGCTACCGAGGCGGGGCGCACCACCACGCGCGGGCGCTGCTGCACGATGCTTCCCCAGTCGCGGGCGGCCCAGGCCAGTGTGGCGTCGTCGGTGCTGACCTCGCCCTCGACAAGGGCGGCGAGGGCTGCGGGGTCGGGCGAAGTGGTGGCTGTGTCTTGGGATTCGAGGGCCATGTGCGTCTGTGGGCGCGACGCCTCAGCGCGAGGGCCGAGGGGAAAACGCCGTCCTTTCTACGTTGCGGTGGAGGACTGATGCGTGCTGCGGCGGAGCGGTGCGCACCCCGCGACCGGTGGCCACGTCGTGCCCTGACCTGCCGGTCTCGGGCCGTTGGCGATCACGGGAGGCGGGACCGGGCTGCTCGTGGCCGCTGGGGACGACCGCGCGCCGGTGGGCGTCGCACGCTGTGGGTGCCGCTCTAGCACGGATCGTAGTGAGTGTTCCCCTCGTAACGCCGCGATTCGTGACAATCGAGCCAGATCTACCTAATGTGGGTGCGCCGTCGCCCGCAAGGCGGCGCTGGGCCGTGAGCTTACGCTCGGGGCTGGTCTGACGGTGGCTGTTCGAGCGCGCTCTCGCGGCTAATCACGCAGCGCATCGGAGATGGGCTTGACGCCGCCGTGGGCCGTGAGGCCACCGTCGACGGGGATCTCGGCGCCGGTGATGTAGGAGGCTTCCTCACAGAGCAGGAACACCACGACGGCGGCGATCTCCTCGGGAGCGCCGGTGCGGCCGAGCGGCGTGGCGGCGAGGTTGGCCGCGCGGAAGGCTGGAGCGGCCGAGGCGGTCATGGGAGTCTCCACGAAGCCGGGGTGCACGGTGTTGACGCGGATGCCGCGCGGCCCCAACTCGGTGCAGGCGGCCTTGGCCACGCCCCGCAGCGCCCACTTGCTGGCGGTGTAGGCGACCGGGTAGTGCCCGGTGAGTGCGGCCGAGGAACCGACGTTGACGATGGAACCGCCCCTCGGCAGCAGCGGAGCGAGGCGCTGGATACCGAGCAGGGGGCCGAGCGTGTTGACGGCCTGTACCCGGAGGAAGTCGGCGGCGGCGACCTGCCCCACTCGGGCACGCCAGGTGATCCCGGCGTTGTTGACCAGGCCGTCGACTCGGCCGTGAGCGTCGCGCAGCCAGGCGGCCAGCGCGCTCCAGCCCTCCTCGTCGGTGACGTCGAGGCTACGGGCGACGACGGTGCCCTCGGTGGGCTCAGACCTTGGGGGACGGACGTCGGTGGCGATCACCTGTGCCCCTTCACGGGCCAGCGCGGCGGTCTGGGCCGCGCCCTGGCCCTGCGCGGCGCCGGTGACCACGATGACGCGGTCGCGTAGCCGTTGCATCCGTGGCTCCTCGTCGATGTGCGTGCCAAGCGTACGTGGAGGGTGACGCGAACGCGGGCCCGACTCGCGGCGGGACCGGCCGAGCCGGAGCCATGGTGGCAAGCCCACAGCGCCGACCTGTCGTCGCGATGTGACCACCCTGCCCGCCGGCGGCGCGGCCACGGAAATCGATATCTGTGATGATAATTATCCGTTTTAATAATAGTGACCGAATATCAGAAAATAATCCGGCAATACTGCGCCGAGTGCCGCTGTGGATCGGTCGATTCGCCGGCCGGGCTCTCACAGGCAGAACCGTTCACCGGTCGCGTTCTCCACCGCCTCCCCAACGCATCCCACGAGAATCGTCGCTGACGCCGGTGCCGCGTTGGGCGTCGAGGCGCTGCGCGAGGCACTTGAGGAGCGCGCCGCAGGCCGGTAGAGCCGACGTGCGCCGCAGGCACTCAGGCCGTCGTGGAGCGGACCCAGCGGTTGAGCAGCGTGCCCTGCGACTCGATCAGTAACCGCAGCGTGAAGGACTGCGCGACGTCGGCCCCCACCGCGATGCGGGGTTGGTCGCCGGCCACGAGCAGCGGAGTGACGGTCAGGCACAGCTCGTCAAGGAGACCGGCGTCGATCGCGTCGCGCAGCAGGTGCGGTCCCCCTTCGCACAAAACGCGCGCCAAGCCGCGCCGGTGCAGCTCGCGCACTGCCACGGACAGCTCCACGGTGGACTCGCCGGCGACGATGACCTGCTCGGAACCCAGCGTGTGACGTGCCGCCTCGATAGCGGGAGCGCCGGCGTGGGAGCAGGTCACCATGAGCACCGGCCCGGCGGCGGGATCATCGGCGGCCAGTAGGGGCGGGAGATGGGCCGTGCGGGTCACCACCGCCAGCGCCGGGTGGGGTGGGCGCCCGGCGCGTACCGTGGTGCGGTGAGCCTGACGGACACGCGGGCGCCGGTAGGCCTCGGCGCGGGCGGTGCCGGCGCCGACGACGATGACGTCGGCCAGGGCGCGCAGCAGCGTGAAGACTTCACGGTCGGCGGTGGTGTTGATCGAGCCCGATTTGCCGTCGTGGCCGGCAGCCGCACCGTCGAGAGTGGCGACCATGTTCGCGCGCACCCAGGGGCGGCCGTTGCGCGCCGGGTAGGCGTACAGCCGCGCGAGCGCCTCACCGTCGTCGGCGGTGCCCAAGGCGGTCACGGTGGGGTCGATGTCGTTCAGGAGAAGGCGCATACCCAGACCACGACGAAATACATGACTCCCAGCGGATCGTCCGCGTAGTGCGTCTCGGCGTGCACCGAGGCGCCACTGGCGGTTACGGCCGAGCCCAGCACCGCGAAAGCGGCCCGCCCGGCAACCAGTAGTTCCGTGGCCAGGTGCGGCTCTACTCGCGACAGGAAGGCGGCGTCGCCCGTGGCCAATGCGGCGCCGATGCGTTTGTCGAGCTCGATGGCGCGTTCATCGACGTAGCCGGGGGCCCGGCTCCCGCGACGGGCGCTGCCGTCGCCCATGACGAGCAGCCCGATCCGTTCGGGACGCGCCGCCAACTGCTGCGCTAACCGCTCGATCTGTGCCGATGCGGCCTCCCACTCTACGGCGATGAGTTCGACGGCAGGCGCGGCCCCGGTCTCGTCGAGGAGACGCCGGCCCACGCCAAGGCTCAACGGCAGTGCCGGCTCGCCCAAGCGGTCCGGCTGGGCTCCGCCGAACTCGCGCACAGGTATGCGACCGCCGTGGTGGACTCCGGAGGTAGCGGCCCCTCCCACGACCACGATCACCTCGGGCCGCAGCTTTAGGAGTGCGGTCAGCGCCGACGTGCAGGCGCGGCGCAGTGGGGCCGCGGTGTCGTGCTGGCCGGCCAGTTCCCGCAGGAGTACGGGTGGGTGGGGACAGACGGCGGCGCCGATGATCACACGCTCCCCCTCACCCGAGCCCCCGAACTGTGCGTGCCGGCGAGCGCACCCCTCGAATGCTGGCGACCATGTCGAGAACCTGGCGGGTCTGGGCCACCTCGTGGACGCGGTAGACCTGGGCCCCGTGCCAGGCGCAGATGGCGGTGGCGGCTAGGGTGCCGGTCAGCCGCTCCCCGACCGACAGGTCGAGAGTCTCGCCGACGAAATCCTTGTTGGACAGCGAGACCAGCACCGGCCAGGTGGTGGCGGTCATCTCGTCGAGGCGCCGGGTCAGCTCCAGGGAGTGCCACGTGTTCTTGCCGAAGTCGTGGGCGGGGTCGATGAGCACGCTGTGCGGGTCGACGCCCACGAGCACCGCCCGCTCGGCCAAGGCCACCGTAGCGTCGATCGCCTCGCGTACCACGTCGTCATAGCCCACCCGGTGCGGGCGGGTGCGCGGGGCAACGCCGCCGACGTGGGTGCACACCAGGGCGGCGCCGTACTCGGCGGCGACCTCGGCCAGCCCCGGATCGTAGCCGCCCCAGGCGTCGTTAAGCAGGTCAGCGCCGGCCCGGCACACCTCGCGGGCCACCTCGGCGCGCCATGTGTCGACGCTGATGATGAGATCGGGGAACTCCGCGCGCACGGCGGCGACGAAGGCCACGACCCGCCGGATCTCTTCTGCGGCGTCGACCTCCTCGCCGGGGGCCGCCTTGATCCCGCCGATGTCAACGATATCGGCGCCTTCGGCGACGACCCGGCGGACCCGGTCGAAGGCGGGCTGGTCGTCCCAGGTGGCTCCCTTGTCGTAGAACGAGTCGGGGGTGCGGTTGACGATCGCCATGATCAGCGTCGCCTCGGCATCGAAGCGACGGCCGCGCAGGGTCAGCATCGATCGGGCGCTCCGCTCTGGGCCGGTGGCGGGCACGACGTCTGGCTGGGGGGCGCGGCGAGCCGGCCGGCGGGGGGTCGTTCAGCGATGCTGAGCATGGTGGTGATCGGGTAGCGGCGCTGCTCGCCCGTACCGAACTGGCGCACCTCCACGGCCTCGGGGTGGGTGCTCACGCCGGCGCGGCGGTCGGCGACGGCGAGCAGTTCGGTGGCCATGGCGCCGAGGTCGCGCAGCGGCTGATGGCGATGGGCGCGACGGCCCAAGTCGACCTGGGCGATCGCGTCCATGCCCGCGCGTAGGTAGGTGTCGACGAGCACACCGAACTCCACCCCGTAGCCGGTGGGGACCGGCAGCGCTTCAAAGAGGGAGCGACGCACCGCCCACTCGCCCGACAGTGGTTGGATCACGCTGGCCAACTCTGGCCAGCGCAGCGCGATCGTGGGGCGGGCTACCAGCTCGGTGACCCGGCCGCCCTCGTAGGTGGTGCCGGCCGTGTGCACTTGGCCGGACTGATCCAGCAGCCGATCGTAGAACCCTTTGACCAGCGCTACGTCGCGGTCGGTGAGTAACGGGCCGAGGATGCCGGTCACGAAGTGGGTGTCCCACTCGACGAGATCGGCGTCCATGAAGGCGATGATCTCGCCTGAGGCGACGAACAGCGACTTCCACATGGCCTCGCCTTTGCCGCGGTGGTGGCCCACGTCGGGGCGGACGTCGGCGACTCGGTGCACCGTGGCGCCGGCGTGGGCGGCCCGCTCGGCGGTGGCGTCGCTGGAGTCGGAGTCCATAACGATGATCTCGTCGAGGAGCGGGGCGCCCACCACCAGATCGGTGTGGACGCGGGAGACGATACCGCCAACGGTGGCGGCCTCGTCTCGGGCCGGTATGACCAGGCTGACGCTGACGTCTGCCTGCTGTTTGGCCTTAACCAACTGCTCGACGGTCCAGTCGGACCACGCACGGGTGCGGCGCTCGAACCAGCCGCCGCTCATGGACTCTTCCACAAGGCAACCCTAGGACACGATCGGTGAGGATGCCGGAACGAGGTCAACGGTTATGCTCGCGGCGCCGCCCGCGCCATCGGCGCTTTGCTCGGGGGAGGCCGTCAGGGACCGGCGGCACCGGCGACGGGCCCGGCCCAGCGTTGCGAGACGCGCGGGCGTTGACTTCCACTCCTCGGGCTAGGCCGGGGATTCCTACGGCGGCCGGTTGGCCGCTTCGGTGGGGTCCTGCTTCGTTGCTCGGCTTTTGCTGCCCCGCTACGCGCAAAGAGTCGGCTTCACCTCCGCCGTAACCGGCGGAGCACTACCGACGACCCCGGTAGCAGGCCAGCAAAAGCGCGGCAGCGGCTGCCAGCCCCACCAGCAGCGCGGCACCGGCCCACAGCACCCCCGTCAACTCGATCCCCAGCACGCGGTCCAGCGACCACGCTCCCGGACCGACGCAGGCCAACGCCACAGCCACCATGGCGATCAGCAGGGTGTACTCCCAGCCCCCTTTGAAGACGAAGTAGCCCTTGCCACGGTGGTCGGTGAAGGTGGCCACAGCCATCACCCCGACAAAGGCCGCAGCCGCAGGGGTGGTGAGCAGCCCCACGGTCACGAGCGCGCCGGCCCCCATCTCGGTGAAGGCCGCCAGCCGCGCGTGCAGCCACGCCGGCCGCAGCCCCATGCTGCCAAACCACCGGGTCGTTCCGGCCAGGCCGCCCGACCCCATGGCCTTGTTCCAGCCGTGTACGAACAGCATCGGACCGAGCGCGAGGCGCACCACCAGCATCCCGATATCGACATCCATGATGCTCCTCCTTTGTTCAAAGAATTCTTTGCCGAAACTACTACGAAAGCGCAGACATCAGGAGTGATACGGGCGCTTCGAATCCCAGCGGCACGCCGGCCGCGACAGGGGCGGCTCGTTGCTCTTTTCCGAGGAAGCAGGGGAGGCTCGCACGCGCCTTGCCACGGGAGCCGGGCCGCACGCCGGGCTGACCGGCGGCACGCTTGGGCAATGCCCCCGCGCCTTGGGGGTCGGGACGGGTTTCGACGCATTCGACGAACTCGGGGGCTCCGCGGCAGTCGCCACCACGAGCGCCCCGGGGACGGGAGTCCCCCACACCGGGGCTTGCTGCCGCTGCGGGGCCGCAGCGGCAGTGGGCTCACGGCGGCCATGTCGAGGGGGCGGTCCAGATTCCTGCCGGTGCGGGCAACGCGGCCCCAGTACAGCTATGACCAGCAAACGAATCAGTAGAATAAGTTAACTAGGGTATTACGATAAGATTATTCCATGGCTAAGCCGAAGGGGCCGGAACCGATCGACGACGCCCCCCGTGTGGGCACGGTGATGCGCGCCCCCAAAACCGCCGAGTTGATCGCCACCCACCTGCGTCGGCAAATCGTCCGCGGCGACCTCCAACCCGGCGAGACATTGCCCCCCGAAGTCCAGCTCATGGAACAATACGGCGTTTCGCGGCCGACCCTGCGCGAGGCGTTTCGAATTCTTGAGGCCGACACGCTGATCAGTGTGCGACGGGGGTCCCGGGGTGGCGCCCAGGTGACCGAGCCCGACCCGTCGGTGGCGGTCCGCTACGTCGGATTGCTGTTGCAGACCCGAGGCACCACTGTCGAGGACGTCTACGAGGCGCGCATGGCCGTTGATCCGGTGTGTGTGCGCCTGCTCGCCCGCCGCCGCACCAAACAGGACCTAGCCGAGCTGCGCGACTGCGTCGACGGATTGCGCAGGGTGGTTGATGACGCCGGACCGGGCGCGGTTCCCGCTCCCGCTGAGTGGGCGGAGCTGACCCACCGGTTCCACCGCCTGCTCGTGCAGCGCTGCGGCAACACGACCCTGGCCGTACAGGGGGAGGTGCTGCACGACATCGTGGCCACCCACCTACGCGGCCGGGTCGCCCGCGGCGTGCAGGAGGGCGAGTCGCCACAGCATTTCCAGCGCACCGTGCGCTCCCACCGCAAGCTCATCGACCTCATCGAGGCCCGGGCGGCCGACGATGCCGAGGAGCACTGGCGCGGCCACATGAAGACCATGGCGAAGTCCCTGTTCCGCGACGCCCCCAAGGACAAGCCAGTGGTGGATCTGTTCGCCTAGCCCCGGGCCACCGGTGCGCAGCGAGATACGGTCGCGCACCGGAACGGAGAGGGCGGCCCCACCCAAGGAGTCGCGAGCGGACACCGTGCTCCGTGTGGCGCGCGACCGGGCTCGGAAGCCACGGTGCTCTACTTTTCGTTATAATATAAAAACGGAGAGTAATAAAAAGGGCTAGTAGGTACGATGGCCATTCCACCGTCGGCGGGGATCAGGGGTTTCGGTGCGTTATCGGTTGGCTTTGCCCCGAAGCACCGAACCGCCATGGCACAGTCGTGGGCGTCGCGAACAGGCCACCTGTGCCCTACGTGGCGATGGCGGCTGTGTTTTCGCTGTGTTTGGTACGTTTTGGGCTGTGTGCTGCGGTAGCGACGTGTATCGATGAGTCGACGGTTGCTATGCGCACGGAAAAGAGGGCCCTCGAACGCCGAGCTTTGCCGGGCGTCAGACGTTCGAGAGCCCGTATTCGGTGGGTCTCGGCCCTAGTGCCGCGGCGAGGTCACGGTTATTTCGAGGACCTCCAGACAGACGCGCAGGCCGGGACCCACACCGCTGCTATGGCCGCATACGTTCGTGACGTCAACGCTGACGAACCGTATACTCGCTACGGAAAGCTCGTCGTAGGGCCACGATTCCTTGCGGTGCTTTCCCACATAGGCAGAATTCCACAGCATGCGAATTCCTCTCGGGTGAACGTCTGACGGCCTCTTGACCGCCAGCGCCCTTCGGCCGACCGAAGGGAGTCATAACCGCGGAACCACTGGCGTTCACCAAGGAATGCGCAATGGGACACGACCGGCCGCCGGCAGCGCACGGACCACACGCCCCTGCGCATGACCGCGACGCGGGTCACACGGCTGCTGCCCCACGACAGGAGCCGACCGTGGGGAGCGCCGAACGTAAGCCACCAAGCAAACCTGGCGGGGACAGCGTGGCGCGCTCGGCCGATTCGAGCCCGGGCACGCACGTCGTCGCTACCGTGTTCCCGCGATTCGCGCCCCACTCGCACGGAGCTAGACGTCAGACATTAGGGCCGCGACGAGGGGGGCGGAAGAGTTACACCAAATGCAGTGGTGCCCTCCGGCGAAACACGCCTCTTCGGCGAGTAAAGCGACATATCTGTGTCATCGGCGATCCTCTATTCGCCCTATCGGAGATTGATTCCTCGGAAATCAGCTATGCACGCGCGCACTGGGTGATTCGTGAGAGCAGTTTACCCAGCTTTCCCTGCGGCCGGCAGCACCTTGCCATGCGCCTGCACGTGCAGAAGGGCTACGTATACTTTGTGATCGCAGCGCACTGACTTCCGCAACGCACAATACGCGAAGTCAGCACCATGCCTAAAAAACGCACACAAAACCCGAAATGGGAACAATGCCCCTAAAAACGGACAACGATAAGGTGTCGCAGCAAACCCAACTGCGGTACCACGCCGATATGCAGCGTTTCCGGCAGTGGTGTCACGACAGGGGACTCACCGAACTGCCCGCGACCGACCACACGGTGGCCGGTTACGTCTCTTACCTCAGCGAGCACAAATCGGCCCCCGCGACGATCAAACGGGCCCTGACCTCGATCCGCCACGTCCACCGCGGCGCGGGCGTACCACCCCCCACGTGTCCCCCGCTGCCCACCGCTGTCGACGACCGGCCCACCGTAGGCATCAAAGGGGCGCGCTCCCTGCGCCCGCGAGAGCTGAAACGTCTCATCGATGCGCTCGATGGGGCCACCGCGACCGGTCTGCGGGACCGTGCCCTCCTGCTCACCGGGTTCTTTACCGCCGCCTGGCCCGCCGATCTCCTGCGCGTCGACCTCAAGGAGCTACTGCACGGCGCCAACGGAGTCGTGCTACTGGGCCTATCCCCCGGTGGCAACGCGGGCGAGGAGGAAGGCGTGTTCCTGCCCGCCCACAGCGATCCACGGGTGTGCCCCGCCACCGCGCTCTGGGAATGGCGCGAGCTGCTAGCCGCACGAGGAATCCTTGCCGGACCGATATTTCGCCGGGTCGACCGCAACCAGCGCGTGTCGGGGGAAAGCGACACACTGGCGGGCCAGTCGGGCCACCGCGGCGATGGGCGCCTCACCGTGCGGGGACTCAGCGACATCGTGCGGCGGCGAGCGCGCCACGCCGATCTCACCACAGCCAGCCTCTCGGCGACCTCCCTGCGAGCCGGTGCCCTAGCCACGGCGCTGGCAGCGGGCTACACCCCCGCCGACCTCGCCGCCTACACCCGCTACAACCCGGCGAACCACGCGCTCACCCTGCGGCTGCACCCGCAACGCAACCACCGCAACGACCCCCGGACCCACGGCCTCGCCCTGCTGGACTGACGCGGCCACCCAGCCATGTCCGGATCTTGCAGTTTCCTGACATTGCAGCCAACCGTGCGGTGAGCGAAAGTCAAGACATGAGCGCTTCGGCTTCACTGCCCCACCTGGTCCTGGTCGCGATGTTTCCGGGCATGAACGCCCTGGACGTCACCGGCCCGGCCGAGGTCTTCTCGTTGGCCACCCAGGTCATGCCGGCGGGACGGCCGCCCTATGAGGTGCGCACGGTCGGCGAGCGTCGAGGACAGGTGAACACGTTCTCCGGCATCGGGTTGAGCGTCGAGGAGACCTTCGCCGAGTGCCGGGACCGGCCCGACACGCTCCTGGTGTCGGGCTTGGTGACGATCGGCCCGCAGGGAGCACTGCCGCAGGTCGACCCGGCGGCGGTGGCGTGGTTGCGGCGCGTGGGGCCCACAGCGGGGCGGGTCGCCTCGGTATGCGCCGGGGCGCACCTGACGGCGGCTGCCGGACTGCTGGCAGGCCACCGCGCCACCACCCACTGGGCCACGGCCGACCGACTGGCCGCCGACTACCCCGAGATCGACGTGGTCACCGACCCGATCTTCGTCCAGTCGGGGCGGATGTGGACCAGCGCCGGCATCACCTCGTCCATGGACCTCGCGCTGGCGCTGGTCGCGGCCGACCATGGCGACCGGGTCGCCCTGCGGGTCGCCCAGATCATGGTCATGTACGTGCAGCGTCCCGGTGGGCAGAGCCAGTTCAGCGTGCCGCTGACCCATGACCGCGGTGGCCGCGAGGACCTGCGCCGGCTGCGGCGGTGGATGGGCGAGAACCTGCGAGAGGACCTGTCGGTGCCGGCTCTGGCCGCGCGGATGTCGATGAGCGAACGCCACTTCGCTCGAGTCTTTCGCGCCGAGACCGGCAGCACGCCGGGAGCGTTCGTGGAGCAACTCCGCCTGGAGGCGGCGCGACGGCTCCTGGAACGCACCGACCGACTACTCGACGACATCGCGCGCTGCTGCGGGTTCAGGTCGGTGGAAACGCTGCACCGCAGCTTCCGCGACCGGCTGGGCACCACACCCGGCGAGTACCGGCTGCGTTTCCGCGCCAGTGCGCCCTGACCCGCGGCGGCGGGCCCGCCCTCCCCGCCAGGCCCGTCGACGCCGCCGCGTGGCGTCGACGCCGCGGCCACGCCATGACTCAACGAAAGCAATTCACTACAGCAAGGAACAACCATGGAGATCAGCGTCACCCACATCGGTACCGCGACCGTTTTGTTGGAGGTCGGTGGCGTGCGCCTGGTGACGGACCCGGTGTTTGACGCGGCGCCGGCGGTCTACGACTACGGACCCGTGGTCCTGCGCAGCACCCAAGGACCCGCGATCGACATCGCCGACCTGCCTCCCGTGGACGCCGTGCTGCTCAGCCACGACGACCACGTCGACAACCTCGACGCCACCGGGCGTACCCTGCTACCGGGGCGCCCGGTCCTGACCACGCCCAGCGGGGCGAAGCGGCTCGGGGACCGAGCCGTGGGGCTGGCGCCGTGGGCCACCCACGAACTGTCCAGCAACGGCACCACGCTGCGGATCATCGGCACGCCGGGCCTCCACGGCCCCATCGGGGAGGTGACCGGCTTCATCGTCGAGGTGCCCGGCGAGGAGGAGGCGATCTACATCTCGGGCGACACCGTCTACATCCCCGACCTGGACAAGATCGCCCGGCGGTTCAAGATCGGCACCGCGCTGCTCCACTTGGGGGCGGCCCGCTTCGAGGCGTTCGGCGGCGGCGAGCTGATCAGCATGGACGCTGCCCAAGGAGCGGCGTTGGCGCGCTCGTTGCAGGCGCGGCGGGTGCTGCCGATCCACTACAGCTCTTGGGAGCACTTCACTGAGGAACGCGGCGAGATCAGCGCCCGCTTCGCCGCCGCCGGTCTCGCCGACCGGCTGCACTGGCTCACCCCGGGCCTCGCCGAATCCTTCGACTGACCCGCCGCGCGCTGGCCCCGGCTGGGGCGCCCTCGGGGAGGAGTGACGCAGCTCGCCCCTCCCGGCGGCGTTGAACGTGCCCATCTGGTGGAACAAGAAGGTGCGGCCGGGTTCGCGGTGCTGGAAATCCTTACTCAGCAGCCGGTCCAGGCCCGGGAGCTTGCCGGCTTCGGTGCAGTCTTGGAACGCGGCCGTGTCGCGGTCGGGCCCGCCCCGGCGAGCAGCGAACCCGACCGTCCTCCCGGCAGGGCCGGAGCGGCTAGGTGACCTTCTCGGGCTGGGCGGTGGAGCCGGTGATGCCGGCCAGGTCGCGACCGCGGGTCTCAGCGGAGACGACGACCGCCACCATGGTCAGCACGCAGGCCACGGCCACATACATCGACACCGGCAGCGCGGTACCGAACTGGGAGAGCAGCCAGGTGGCGATCATCGGAGCCAGCCCACCGGCCACGATGGAGGCCAACTGGTAGCCGATCGAGGCCCCCGAGTAGCGGGTGCGGGTACCGAACAGCTCCGAGAAGAACGCGGCTTGGGGGCCGTACATGGCCGCGTGCAGCACCAGGCCGACCGCGGCAGCCACCAGCACCGCCACGAAACCACCGCTGTCGATGATGGGGAAGAACGCGAACGCCCACACGCCGGTGCTGATCGCGCCGAAGGCGATGACGGGTCGGCGGCCGAACCGGTCCGACAGGGCGCCCCAGATCGGGATGGAGACGAGCTGAACGGCCGCGGCCACCAGCAGCGCGTTGAGGACGACACTGTTGTCGATGCCGGCCTGCTGCACCGCGTAGACCAGGATGAAGGCGGTGATGACGTAGTAGGAGATGTTCTCGGCCAGCCGCACGCCCATGGCCACCAGGATCTGGCGCCAGTGGTGACGCAGCACCTCCAGCAAGGGGGCACGCTCGGCGGCCTCCTGGCGGGCGCGCGCCTGCTCGGCGCGCTGGGCCGCCGCAGTGAACACCGGGGACTCCTCTACCGCCATGCGCACGTACAGGCCCACGATCACCAAGACGCCCGAGAGCAGGAATGGGATGCGCCATCCCCAGGACTCGAACGAGGCGTCGGACATGACCACGGCCAGCACCGCGAGCACGGCGGTGGCCAGTAGGTTGCCGCAGGGCACCCCGGCCTGGGGCCAGGAGGCCCAGAACCCACGGCGGCTGGCGCTGCCATGCTCGGAGACGAGCAGGACCGCGCCGCCCCACTCTCCGCCCAAGGCAAAGCCCTGGATCAGGCGCAGCCCAATCAGCAGGAGGGGCGCGGCCACGCCGACGGTGGCGTAGGTGGGCAGCAGCCCGATCGCGAAAGTGGCGCCTCCCATCATGAGCAAACTGATGACCAGGAGTTTCTTACGGCCGATGCGGTCACCGTAGTGACCGAATACCAAGCCGCCCAGGGGTCGGGCCACAAAGCCAATAGCGTAGGTACCGAAGGCCAGCAGGATACCGGTGAGGGGGTCGGAGTCGGGGAAAAAGACGGCTCCAAAGACCAGGGCCGCCGCTGAACCGTAGAGGAAGAAGTCGTACCACTCGACAGTCGTGCCGATCAGGCTGGAAGCCACGACCTTGGCGAACGAACCACGTTGGGCCTTCGGAACGGCCCCGGGGGAGGGTTCTGCTGACATGGGCACTCGTCTTTCACCACTCAAAGGAACGGATGCGCGAACGACATCGTAGGGACGGCCTGTGAGGTGGGCCATGGCCGATGTTCACGGTGCTGAGCGGCCGGTGTGTGGGTTTCCCACACTGCTTGGCCCACCTCTGCGGACGACCCGTCCGCGATCGACCGTCCCTGTTACGGGCCGGCGGGAGGGTCAGCAGCCTGAGACCTCGATCCAGTGGCCGGGGGCGCTCTCGTGCACCGAGGTCACCACCCAAGTGTTGAACAGGCCCAAGTCGTCGTCACCACCCACCGTGTAGGCATGCCCCAGGTGGTGGCGGGCCCGGCCGGCGGTGACGTGGCCGTAGTTGTCGTCGGTGACGCAGGTGCCCGGCTGCGCGGTGGGGGTGGGGCTTGGCGTGGGACTCGGGGACGCAGTCGCGGTGGGCGTGGGGGTGGGGGTGGGGACATCGGTGTCGATGCCCAGGAAGTCGGCGGTGTAGGCCGCGGAGCACAGGGTGTCGAGGAAGTAGGCTCCGGCGCTGCCGCAGCCGGCCGAGGGGTCGACCGGGGTGCCGTGTCCCATGCCCGCGACCGTGGACAGCGCGACCACCGCTTCGCCGTCGGCCTCGTAGTACTCGGTGACGGTGCCCGAGGGGCGCTGCTCGGTGCGACCGGGCGTCGGGGAGGCGCCGTGGACGTTGACCCATTGGGCACGCGAGGCCTCGGCATTGGCTGTATCCACCACGTAGTCGGCGCTGCCGTGCCAGATCTCCACGCGCGGCCACGGTCCGGTGTAGCCGGGGTTCTTGTCTCGCACTTCCTCGCCCCACTGCTCGGCACTGCGCTGCTCGCCTCCCGACATGCAGGTGGTGGCCGCGAGCATACTGTCGGCGCAGCCGGTGGGCAGGCCCGCGACGACGCTGCCGCCGGCGAAGATGTCGGGGTAGGCCGAGAGCACCTCCGAGGCCATGGCCCCACCGGCCGACAGCCCTGACACGTAGGCGGGGCCGGTGGCGCCCAGTGTGTCGGCGGCATAGTCCACCATCTGGCGGATGGAGGCGGCCTCACCGGAGCCGCGGGCGGTGTCGCCGGGTTGGAACCAGTTGAAACAGGAGGAGGCGTTGTTGCCGCTGGGCTGCTGGGCGTAGACGAGGGCGACGCCGCGTTCGCGGGCGACGCGGTCCCAACCGGAGTTGTCGTGGTAGGTGGCGGCGTCCTGACTACAGCCGTGCAGCAGGATGACCACTGGAGCGCCCGAGGGCAGGTCGTCGGGGAGGTAGGTGTACATCCCCAGCCCGCCCGGGTTGGTGCCGAACGAGGAGACGCGCTGTAGCGAGGCGGCCTCGGCGCGAGGTGCGCCGGTGGCCACGGCGAGCAGGGCGACGACCAACGTCACGGCCAGGGCGAGCAGGGGCGTGACCAGAAAGGGGGTTCTTACGGGATACGAGCGTGGCACAGGCTCACTCCTTCACAGTATGTGTGACGTGTGCCACGGAGACTAGAAGCAGTGTGATGTGAATTACATGTGCCTCGTCTCCAGTTCGTCGCTGCCTGTTATGGCCGACGCGCACAGCGTCCAGCGGGTATGGTGGTGGACCATATATCTATCTCCGGAGCTATGGGTGCTACGGCTATCCGCCTCGGCGAGAGGGGGCCCTAGATTGTGTCCATGACGACCCGCGAATCCCCCCAGGTGAGCGCCACCGCACCTGTCCCCTCCGACTCCGCCACCCCTGACGCCGCCGTCGCCTCCGTCCCGGTTATGCCGGGTGAGATGGCCGGCGTCGAGGCCGGACTCGACCTGCGCGGGTGTACCGCGGTGGTCACCGGCGCAGCCGGGGGCATCGGCCGAGCCTGCGCGCAGCGGCTGCGGGCGGCCGGAGCCACGGTACGCCTGGTCGACCGGGACGCTGAAGCGCTGGTTCCCCTCGCCGAGTCCGGCGTGGGAACCGCCTTCCCGGTGGACCTGAGCGACCTCGACGCGGCCGGAGAGGTCGCAGAGGGCGCCGACATCGTGGTCAACAACGCCGGGGTGCAAACGGTCGCGCCGATCGAGGAGTTTCCTCCCGAGCGGTTCTCGCTGATCCTGCGGCTGATGCTGGAGGCCCCCTTTCGGCTGGTGCGGGCGGCGCTGCCGCACATGTACGAGCGGGGGTGGGGGCGCATCGTCAACATCTCCTCGGTGCACGGGCTGCGCGCCTCGGCCTACAAGGCGGCCTACGTCTCGGCCAAGCACGGGCTGGAAGGACTCTCCAAGGTCACTGCGGTGGAGGGGGCTGCCCACGGTGTCACCTCGAACTGCATCAACCCCGGCTACGTGCGCACGCCGCTGGTGGAGCGCCAGATCGCCGAGCAGGCCCGCGCCCACGAGGTCCCCGAGGAGGAGGTGGTGCGCTCGGTGCTGCTGGCGCGCACCCCCATCAAGCGCCTCATCGAACCCGAAGAGGTCGCGGCCATGGTGGCCTACCTGTGCCGCCCTGAAGCGTCGTTTGTCAACGGATCATCCCTAGTCATAGACGGTGCATGGAACGCAAGCTGAGTGAGGACACGCCCAACGCGCCCGGAGCCGGCGACGGCGAGGGCGACGACCCCCATGTGGAGTTCCTGCGGCTGCTGCTGCGCGACGCCCCCGCGGTGGAGTACGAGCGTCCGCTGGTCCAGGCCCGCGCCCAGGGGCGCAGCCGCGAGGAGTTGGCTCAACTGGAGGAAGCCAAGCTCTTAGCGCTGCGGGTGCGCACCGTGCTGTCGGACCGGCGCAGACGCGAGTCCGAACTCAGCGCCCTGTTCGAGACCGCCAACGACCTGGCCGGCATGCGCGACCTGGACCAGGTGCTGCGCGCCATCGTGGATCGGGCGCGCACGCTCCTAGGCACCGACGTCGCCTACCTAACCCTGCGCGATACCAGCGTGACCGACGGCGACACCGCCATGCGGGTCACCTCCGGATCGGTCTCGGCACGGTTCCAGCAGTTGCGGCTAGGGCCCGGTGAGGGGTTGGGCGGCCTGGTGGCCCAGACCGCACTGCCCTACGTGACGGCCAACTACTTCACCGACGCGCGCTTCGTGCACACCGACACCATCGACTCTGGAGTGCGCGACGAGGGCCTGGTCGCGATCCTGGGCGTGCCGCTACAGCTCAACGGCCGCGTCATCGGGGTGCTGTTCGCCGCCAACCGGCGCGAGCGCCCCTTTTCCCACGCCGAGGTGGCGCTCCTGGGCTCGCTGGCCACCCACGCCTCCATCGCCATCGACACCGCCAACCTGATCGAGGGCACCCGGTCGGCGCTGGAAGAACTCAACGAGGTCAACCAGCGGTTGACCCGCCACAGCGGGGCGGTGGAGCGGGCCGCCGACGCCCATGACCGGCTCACCGACCTGGTGCTGCACGGCGGCGGTGTCGAGGAGGTAGAGGCGGCGGTGAGCGCGGTGTTGGGGGGCGCGGTCACCGTCTACGACGCCTCGATGCACGCCGAACGCTTGGCCGCCCCGGAACTGGCCGAGGCGGTGGGCGCGTCGCAGTCCAGCGGTCGGGCGGTGCCTACCAGCGACGGCGGCTGGGTGGCAGCGGCCATGGCCGGAGGCGAGGCACTGGGGGCCGTGGTCCTCGAAGGGGTCACCCTGGACGGGGCCGACCAGCGCATCCTGGAGCGGGCGGCCATGGTCATCGCCCTGCTGCTGGTGATGCGCCGCTCGGCCAGCGAGGCCGAGAACCGGGTGCGCGGAGACCTACTCGACGCGCTGCTGGAAGCCCCCGGGCGCGACCCCGACGGGCTGCGTCGTCGGGCCGAACGGCTGGGAGCCGACCTGGACGCCGGGCACGCGGTGGTAGTGGTCGAGGCGCCCGAAGCCCATCAGGGACGGCTGCGCGCGGCAGCGATGCACCTGGCCGAAACCTCCGGCGGGCTGGCGGGAACGCGCGCCGGCACGACCGTGCTGGCGTTGCCCGGCTCGACCGCCACGAAGGTGGGTCACACGGTGGTGCGGACACTGCGGGCCGCGGTGGGTACGGATGTCACCGCGGGAACCGCCGGGCCCACCACGGGGTTGGCCAGCTTCAGCGCGCGCCACGCTGAGGCGCTGCGGTGTCTGCGCACCTTGGTGGCGCTAGGGCGCCACGGCGAGGTGGCCGCACCCGAAGACCTGGGATTCCTAGGGCTGCTACTGGGAGGCGACCGTGACGTGGCCGGTTTCGTCGACTCCGTGCTAGGGCCACTGCTCGACTACGACGCCCGACGCGACACGGCTCTGGTGGAGACGCTGCGGGCCTACTTCACCTGCGGCGCCAGCCTGGCCAGGACCAAGGACGCGCTGCACATCCACGTCAACACCGTGACCCAGCGGCTGGAGCGGGTGGGCCGACTGATCGGCTCCGACTGGCACGAGCCCGAGCGGGCGCTAGAGCTACAGTTGGCGCTGCGGCTGCACACGCTGCTACAGGGCGGGCTGGGCGACGAGGAGGAGGGCGCCGGACCGTACCGGCCGTGACGCCCACGACCGGCACGGCAGCACCGCCGCAGCTCACCCTGCGGCCTGCGCCTCCCCTGCGATGCGCTCGGCAAGGGCGGCGGCGCTGGCGCCGAACAGGATGCTGTAGTGGTTGTCGTCGCCGAAGGACTCGGTGCGCACTCCGGTGCCGGCCAGCGCGGCCAGCCGCTGCTCGGTGTAGAGACCGGGTGTTTCGTCCAATAGCCCTCGGCCCGCCCATAGCAGCAGCGCAGGACAGGGCAGCCGGTGCACCGCTCCCAGTACCTCCGGGTCGGTGAGAAAGTCGGCGCCGTCGGTGCGTACCGCCTCCAGCGAACATGACGAGCGCAGGTGGGGTTCCCGGCCGACCAGGTCGCGTTGGGTGTAGGCCTCCACCGCCGGGTCCAACGGGCTGGTGAAGGCGGGGTGGCGGCACCAGAAGTCACGGTAGGCGTCGCGATCGGGAAACTCCATGTGCAGCCGAGCCATGGCCGGCCCCAGGAGGTGGTCGACGTCGGCTCCCGGCGGGGCCGGGAGCCCGTAACCGCCGTCGATGAGGACGGCGGCGGCGAAGCGGTCGGGGTGGCGCACCGCCGCCAGGCACGCCACGAAGGCCCCCATAGAGTGTCCGGCGAGCACGGCGCGGTCGATCCCGAGATGGTCCAACAGCGCCACCAGGTCCTCGACGTGGCTGCCCAGCCCGTAGGGGCCGGGCAGCTCGTGACTGGCGCCGCGACCGCGCAGGTCAGGGGCGATGACGGTGGCCCTGGCAGACAGGTGGGCGGCGACGGCGCCAAAGGACAGGGCGTTGGCGGTGATGCCGTGGACCGCCAGCACCGGCAACGCGGCAGCGGCGGCCTCACCACCGTCCCAGCGCAGGGCGGTGAGGCCGCCCCCGTGGACCGGGACGCTCAACTCGACGGGGGTGGGTGGGATCATCGCGACCTCCTGAAGGGTGTGGCGTCGGCGGCCCGCGGCGACTGTGGGCGGCGGTCCCGCAAAGCGCCCCGGAGACGCCCAGGCAGGGCCGCCAGCCCGCCGGGGAAGAAGAACACCATGACGACGAACAGGCTGCCCAAGATGAACAGCGGCTGCGACAGCGGGGCGCGCACCACCGCGGGCAGGGCGTCGAAGCTGTCAGAGGCGGCCAACTCCAGCAGCCGGTGGTCGACATAGGTGTAGACGATCGCTCCCAGCGGCGGCCCCCACCGGGTACCCGCCCCGCCTAGGGCGACCATGACCAGCAGGGTCAGGGTGAACTCGGCCGTGGTGACCGTCGGTGTGACCCCGCCGAGCACCAGCAGGTAGGCCACGCCACCGGCCGAGGCCAAGGCAGCGCCGACGGTGAAGGCGGCGAGCTTGTAGGGGTAGGGGTTGATGCCCAAGACCGCCACTCGCTGTTCGTTGGCGCGGATTCCACGCCAGACCCGGCCGGTGGGGGTGGTGTCGAGCCACCACACCACGGCCACGGCCACGATCGCATACCCCGCGGCCAGCCAGTACAGGTTGGCGGTGTTGACCACGCCGATCAGCGGATCGGGCACCAGGTGGGGGTCCAGCGACATGCCCTCCTCGCCGCCGGTGGCCCGACCGGGGTCGCGGGTCACCAGGATCGAACCGGCCTGGGCGAAGGCCAGGGTGACCATGGCTAGCGCGATGCCCGAGACCCGCAGCGAGACCGCTCCCAGCAGTAGCGCCAGCAGGGTGCCGCCGAGGATGGCCAGGGGCGCGGCGGCGACCAACGGCAACCGCAGCAGCTCCATCAACAGTGCCGCGAAGTAGGCGCCGGCGGCGAAGTAGAGGGCGTGACCGAAGGACAGCAGCCCCAGTCGCCCGTACAGCAGGTCGTAGCTGGTGGCCAGCCCGGCGAAGACCAGACAGGTGGCGAGCAGGTGCAACGTGGCGGAGCTGTTGAGGGGGCCATCGACGACACCGGGGATCGGCAGCGTGGAAAACGGCAGCAGGGCCAGCAGTGCCACCACGGCGGCGGGCACGGCCCATCGGGGCAGGCGCCACCGGGCACGAGGGCGCGCCGGTGGCTCTGGCGCGGCGGTGGTCGGGGGGTCGGTTCGCGTCTCCTCGACGGCGGCCCCGCGGGCAGGCGCCGAGGCCGGTTGGGTCTCCCTACTCACCGGGACCTCCGGCCGATGTCTTGGAAACTGCCAGACCAACGGGGAAAAGCGTGGCTAGGCATGTCACTACTTTCTGCGCGGGAACGGGGTGCGGGCGGTCGAGGCCCGGAAGTGGGCGGGCGTGGGCGGGCGATCCCGCCGGCAGCGGGGAAGCCAGCGCGACCGGTCGGGCCGGCGCCGCCGATCGCGTCGCCGGCGGGGACGGTGTAACCGGGCGGAGACGGCGCGGGGCTCGCGTTGCGCCGAGGCGGCGCTTCAGGTGGCGGGCCGTACGGCAGGGCGGGCAGAGCTGCCCGCCTCGCAAACGAGGGGACACCTCAGGCCACCCGCTCCGCGACCCTCTTGGTCAACCCGCCCTTACGGGTGAGCAGCACCGTGGCCAGCACCGCGACCACCGCGATGTCGCCCAGCCCGGCAACGGTGTAGTAGTTGGCGAACTGCTGGATCATCGCGACGGTGACGGCGGCCACGGCGCAGCCGGTGATGGAGGCGGTGCCGCCGATGACCACCACGATGAAGGCGAAGATCAGCAGCGAGACCCCCTGGGTGGGAGTCACCACGCCGAAGTAGAGCCCGCTGAGGGCTCCGGCCAGCGAGGCAGCCGCGCCGCCGATCGCGAATACCAGCGTGAACGCCTTGCGCACGTCGATACCCAAAGCGGTGACCATGGCACGGTCCTCCACCCCGGCGCGCACGATCAACCCGTAGCGGGTGCGGCCGGCGAACACCAGCAGCGCGGCCAGCACGGCCGCGGCCACGACGATCAACAGCACACGGTCGTTGGGGATCGCCACGCCCAGCACCGGCACGGTCCCCCTGACCAGGTCGGGGCGCGGGAACGACAGGGGGTCGGCTCCCCATATCGCCTGCACCAGGGCGGGCAGTGCCAGGCTCAGCCCGACGGTGACGAGGATCTGCTCGCGGTGGCGTCCATAGAGCGGACGGATGATGAACAGCTCCAGCAGGGTGGCGGCGACGGTGCCGGCCGCGGTACCAAACGCCGCGGCGGCCACGAACCCCCATCCGCTCCCTGCGGCCCACGGCAGGCTCACCGAGGCCCACCATGTGGCGTAGGCGCCGATGGTTAGGAACGCGCCGTGAGCGAAGTTCAGCACGTCCATCAGCCCGAAGATCAGCGACAGCCCCGAGGCGACGAGGAAGTACAGCGCCCCCAGGCCCAGGCCGGTCGCCAGGAGCAGCACGACAGTGCTCAACGGTCCTCCCTCTGTGTCGCCGGCGCGGCAAAGCGCTGCGCCGGCCCTTTGGCGACTCCGAGCAACTCCCTGGTACGGCCGGGGTCGTCCAGGAGATCGGCGGCCGGACCGGTGTGGACGACCCGGCCGGCGTCGACGACCACGGCACGGTGGGCGACGCGGCGCACCAGCGCCAGGTTCTGTTCGACCAGCAGCACCGGCACCTCTTGGGCGGCGCGCGCCATGGCCTCGGCGACCTCGGTCACGACGCGCGGCGCCAAGCCTTGGGTGGGCTCGTCGACCACCAGCAGCCGGTTGTCGTTGAGCAGCGCCCGACCGGTGGCCAGCATCTGCTGCTGGCCCCCCGAAAGCGTGCCGGCGGCCTGGGTCGCGCGCTGCTTAAGCTCGGGAAACAGTTCGTGGACAAAGCCGTAGCGGGGCTCGACGCCGCGCCGGTGGGCGAGACGCAGGTTCTCGGCCACGGTCAGCGCCTTGAACACGCCCCGATCCTCGGGCACGTAGCCGATGCCGGAGCGGATGATCTCGTGGGTGGGGCTGGCGGTGATGTCGCGCCCGTCCAGGCGGATCTCGCCGGTGCGCGGCACCAGTCCCAGGATGGCCTTGACCGTGGTGGTCTTTCCCACGCCGTTGCGGCCCAGCAGGGCGGTGACGCCGCTGGCGGGCACCGTCAGGTCCACGCCCTGTAGGATGTGGGACCCCTCGATGCGTACGTGCAGTCCGCACACCCGCAGCAGCGGCGGTTGGGCAGGTAGGGCACTCACAACGACTCCCCCAGGTAGGCGGCCTGTACGTCGGGGTCGGCCATGGCGGTCTCGGGGGCGGCGAAAGCCAGCAGTTCCCCGTGGTGCATGACGGCCAGCCGGTCGGCCATGTCCAGCAGCACCTCCATGTGGTGCTCGACCATGAGCACGGTGCAGTGGCGCTCGCGTTGTACTGCATGGATGACGGCGGTGAGTTCACCGACTTCCCCGGCGCTGACTCCGGCCATGGGTTCGTCCAGCAGGATCAGCTCGGGACCGCGCGCCAGCAGCAGCGCCAGCTCCAGCTTGCGTTTGTCGCCGTGGGACAGCCCGCCGGCCGTGGCGGCCCGCCGGTGGTCCAGACGCACCAGCTCCAGCACCTCGGTGGTGCCCAGCCCGCCGGCAGCCGCGGCCCGGCGCCAGAACCGGTGCGAGCCGCCGGCACGAGCCTGGGCGGCCAGATCCACGTTCTCCTCGACACTGAGGTCAGCGAAGACGCTGGAGGTCTGGAAGGTGCGCCCCAGGCCGCGTCGAGTGCGCTGGTAGGGACGCTCGGTGGTGACATCGGTCCCGCCCAGCAGGATTCGCCCGCCGGTGGGGCGGGTCAGCCCCGAGACCAGGTTGAACAGCGAGGTTTTGCCCGCTCCGTTGGGGCCGATGACTGCGATGAACTCGCCGGTTGCGACGTGCATGGTCACCCGGTCGACGATGGTGGCGCCCCCCACCGACCAGGACAGGTCAGTCAGGGTCAGCGCGGGGGCCGCCTGCGGCTCGGAGTGGGACGGGGGTGGGGACACGCTCATGGCCGGCTACTCGCCAACCGGGGGCGCGATCCGGTCGGCGGGAACCGACTCCACCAATTCGGGGTGGGCATCCTCGCCCGATCCGGTCAGCCGCGCCTGGTACATGGGTTGCAGCAGGGCGTGATCCTCGGCGCGCACGGTCAGCTCGCCCTTGACGCCGTCGAAGGTCCAGCCTTCCAGGGCGGAGATACGCTCTTGAGTGTCATCGCCTGCCGACGCGGCCCGCACGACCATCTGGGCGGCGGTGAAGCCGTCGGGGGTGAAAAGGTCGACGGTTCCGCCGTCCTGCTCCACCCGCTCCCTCATAGCTGCGGCGACCTCGGTATCGGCCGCACCGTCGAAGTAGTGCGCCAAGAATTCGATGTCGCCCTTGTGCTCGCCGAAGACGGGGTAGGAGGCGCTGATGTCCAGACCGGTGACAACCTTGGTGGACTCCAATACGCCGCGCTGGCCCAACGCCTGCCACATGGCCGAGGCCGTCTCCCCCGCCCACGCCACGAACAGCAGGTCGGGGTCGGCTTCCCGGGCCTGCTCGGCGAAGGGGATCAGGTCGGTGGAGTCGGGCGGGGCCAGGATCGAATCGACCGTGGCGCCCTGCTCTTCCAAGACCGCGGTGACCGCGTCGACGTTGTCCTGGCCGAAGGCGCTCTGCTGGGCGAAGACGGTGACGTCGGCGCCGTCGGGGTCGGCCATGAAGGTGGCGGCGGTACGGATGTCCTGGTAGGTCTGGCGGCCAGAGCGGAAAGTGTAGTCGTTGACACCGGTGATGGCGTCGGTGGCGGCCGGCCCGGAGACGAACAGCACCTCGTTCTCCGCGGCCACCGGGGCGACCTGCACCGCGACGCCGGAAGAGGTGGAGCCGGCCAGGATGGTGTGGCCGCTGCCGATCAACTCCCGGGCCGCCGAGACCGCCTTGGCCGGGTCGCCGGCATCGTCCATCTCGGTGACTTCGATGGGACGGCCGTCGAGCTCCATCGTGCCGTCGGTGGCGTAGTCCAGGCCGGCCTGGAACCCCTCGTAGTAGAGCTTGCCGTAGGTGGCCAGCGGACCGGAGGCCGAGTAGACGACGCCGACCTTGATGGGGCCGTCCTCGCCTTGCTCCTCGGGGATGGCGCCGGGAGCGCCGCAGGCGCTCAACACCAGCGTCACGGTGCACAGCGCGGCGGGAAGGGTTCGTCGCGAGGATTGTGGCATGGGGGCTCCAGGAAGGTAGGGGGTGAAGGCGGAGCGGCCCGCCTCGATATGTGTGATCTGAACCTAGGGGAGCAGTAACCCAATTCACATGTGGAGACCGCACATATCTTTGGTGGTTTCTGTATCGGATCTCCCCAGGATTGGCGTACCGGCGCCCAGCGGCATCAGAGCCGAGGAGAGCCGCGTGGGACGGGGTGGCCGAGCAGTGCTCGCCCGGTGGCTCACCTCCTTTCCGGGAGCCGTCGGGGCGGGCGAGAAATCGATAGCCCGACGATGCGACCGCGGGCAGAGTGTGCGCATGAGCCATTCCATAGGCGATACCGCGTGGCTGGGGCCGTGGATCGACGTGACCGACCTGTTCGCCCCGCAGCAGGAGGCGCTCACCGGGCTGCTGCGGGAACTCACCGACGAGGAGTGGCAGCGTCCCACCGCCTGCCCCGGCTGGTCGGTCCACGCCACCGCGGCACACGTCCTGGGCGGCCAACTCAACCGGCTCGCACGCGGGGGACAGCTACACCCACACCGTGCACTCCCCGTGCGGGCGAGTCCTTCCCGTGTTTCATCGACCGGATCAACGAGGAGTGGGGGCGTGCCACGCGAGGCTGGAGCCCACGGAGGCTGGTGGACATGCTCGACCACGTCGGCGACCAGACCCTCGCCTACTGGAGCGGCGTCGACCTGGATGCCCTGGGCGAGTCGGTCACCTGGGCGGGGTCCGGCCCGGCGCCCGTCTGGCTGGACGCGGCGCGGGAGCACACCGAGCACTGGACCCGCCAGCAGCAGAGCCGTGACGCCACCGACCGGCCGGGATTCAAGCAGCCAGCGTTCCTCTTCCCGGTGCTGGACACGTTCCTGCGCCCGCTGGCGCACCCGCTGCGAGCAGTGCCGGCACCCCGGGGAGCACTACTGCGCTTCACCGTGACCGGTCCCGCCGGCGGCGACCGGAGGTGCGAACGCCGCGCAGGTGGCTGGAGAGTCGACCGGCGCAGCGCGCAGCGGCCGACCGTGGAGCTGGACGCTAAGACCACATGGCGGCTGTGCACACACGGCATCACTCCCCGCGAGGCGGCCGGCCGGGCCCGTAGGGCAGGCCCTGAGCAGTACACCGGCCCGGCGCTCGAGGTAGTGTCCATTGTCTGCTGATACGAGGCTGGCACGGGTGAGCCGAACAAAGCCGAACTCCCGTCCCTGGAGTCAGGGCACGGCATTGCCGGTGCGCCCGCGATCGACGCCGTCGCGGCTTGGCCCGGATATCCGCCCTTACTGAGGCCCCAGGTATGCCTGCCGCTCGTTGCGGCGACGCCCACCACTCCCCCGTGATCTGTGTCTTTTGGCTTTCTCAGTCGACAAAGCCTTCCTCGTTTTCCTGGCCTCGAGATTCACCAGAAACGCCGCGGCAGCAGGCGGAACCACCCTGTTGCGCCCCGAAGCGGGGAACAGGGGCGCGATATTCAGGCTGGACTTATCGGAGGCAGCCGGCTCGGTGCCGCTGAGCCGGCCCGATGTCGCCGAAAATTTCGGGATATCTCCCTCTCATTTGTACCGGTATGCGCTCCTCAAAAGCGCGTGTTTCGACACCGTTGACGGATTCCGTCCGGGAACTTATGGTTCTGAGTCCAGAAAGTACCGGAAATTTTCCGCACGGTCACCCCCCACCGGACACCGGAAGGACATCGATGAGCGTATCCAGCTATAACCTGGGACTTCGCACGTCATGGCCACCGGGTGTCCTGCTCTCTCCTCTCTGGCACTCCACCGCACACCACGGTGCGTTATGGCGCGCTTTCGTGTTCCGAGACGTAGCCTGGCGCTTTCTCATCCTCCGCCGTGACGTCGGCCTGGGCGGGTGAGGAAGACAGATCGGACGATTGGCTCCGTTGCCGTCAACTGCGGCTGGAACCTGAGTAACGAGTTTGTTCGCTAGGGCGGGAGATCAGGATCTTAACCATAAGGAAAGCGCTTTCCCAACGATGTCGTCACCGGGAGGCTGGGGGTTTCGTTGTTGATCTTTTTATTCGCTCCATCAGTTCTGTCAGCCAACTCCGGATACTCGCACCGGCCCCACCGGTGCATCGTCCCCTGCTTCGCCCGAGGAGCCGTATAGATGAGAAGATTCCGCGTGGCCATTGTCGGCACGGGTGGCATCGCCGCCATCCACGCCGAGAACCTGGCAAAGTTGGACGGCCGTGCCGACATCGTCGCCGCCGCCGACCCCGACGAGGAGCGGTTGGCCGACTTCTGTGAGCGCTGGAGCGTTCCCGCGCGCTACCGGGATCTTCCGGAATTGCTGGGCAACGAGCGCGTCGACCTCGTGCACCTGTGCACCCCGCCGGGGGTGCACAAGGAGCAGGCGCTGACCTGTCTTGCCGCCGGTGTGAACGTGCTGTGCGAAAAACCTCCGGCGCTGAGCCTGGCCGACATGGACGAGATCGCAGCCGCGGAACACGCCGGCGGGGCCCGGTTCGCCACCGTATTCCAACACCGGTTCGGCTCGGCCGCGGCCAACCTGCGCCGCCTGTTGGGGACCGGAGCCCTGGGACGGCCGCTCGTGGCGGTGTGCAACACCCTGTGGTACCGGCCGGCGGACTACTTCACCGCCCCTTGGCGCGGAACGTGGGGGCACGAAGGCGGCGGCCCCACCATGGGCCACGGCATCCACCAGTTCGACCTGCTGCTGTCGGTGCTGGGCGAGTGGTCGGAGTTGACCGCTGTCGCCGCCCGACAGGACCGGCCCACCGAAACCGAGGACCTCTCGTGTGCACTGGTGCGATTCGCCAACGGGGCCGTGGCCACAGTGATCAACTCGCTGCTCTCGCCACGCGAGACCAGCTACCTGCGCTTTGACTGTGAACGCGCCACCGTCGAACTGGAACACCTCTACGGCTACAACGACGGGAACTGGACCGTCACTCCAGCCCCCGAGGAGGAGGGCGTCCTGACCGACTGGGCCAAAGGCGCCCTGGGGCACGCCTCGGGGCACGCCGCCCAGTTCGACGCCGTCTTCGCCGCGCTTGAAGCCGGTGAGGCGCTACCGGTGACGACCGCGCACGCCCGCGACACTCTCGAACTCGTCGCCGCCACCTACGCCTCCGCCTTCTCCGGTCAACCGGTGCGCCGCGGAGAGATCGCCTCGGACAGCCCGCACTACCGGCGGATGGAGGGAGCGGGACCCCCCTGGCCCCTCCCCTCCTCGCACGCGCAGCGCCAAGAGGCCGGGACGTGACCTCGCTGCGCTGGACCGGGAAACTGAGGCTGTCGTCGGCCGGGGTGCCTTCCCACAGCGCGGAGAGCCCGGCGAGCTGACCGCTGCCGCAGCACCGGCATCGCCGCCACGACAACGAGCGACACCACGAGCACGAACGAACGACGTGAGGAGGGAAAGCGCTTCCTCTGCTGGCTGGCGGCAGAGGTTTCCCGCGCTGACCGACAGATGGACGCTACCCCTATGCCCGAATCCGGCACCGAACCCGCCCCCACCGGCCTGGGGCTGCTCCACGAAGCGGACCGCTCGCTGCGGATCACCGCCAACGGCCGGGAGCTGGCCCGCTACGTCTACCGCCCGTGGGACGTGCAACTGGAATCCCCGCGCCCCTACTTCCACCCACTGCGCACACTGGCCGGCGACCCGGTCAGCCTCTACCGCCCCCACGACCACGTTTGGCACAAGGGGATCGCGTGGTCGCTGCCGAACGTGGACACGGAGAACTTCTGGGGCGGGGTCACCTACCGCCGCGGTGTGGGCTATGCCCAATACGACAACAACGGCTCCATGGACCACACGGGCTTCGACAAGCTCGCGTTGGACGAGGGGGTGCTGCGCGTCACCGAGCGCCTGCGCTGGCACACCCAGGACCAGGCGGCGTGGTTTGCCGAGCGGCGCCGCTTCGCCGTCACGCTGCTACCGGCCCTACAGGCGTGGGTGCTGGTGTTCGAGACCGCCATGACCAACACCCGCGGCCAAAGCATCACCATCGGCAGCCCCACCACAGAAGGACGGGTCAACGCCGGGTACGGCGGACTGTTCTGGAGAGGCCCGCGCTCCTTCACCGGCGGCCACATCCACACGCCGGGGGTGACCGGCGGTGACGAACTGATGGGGACCCGCGCCCCCTGGATGGCCTTCACCGGCCAGCATGACGACCACGGACGCCACTCCACACTGGCCTTCGTCGACGCCCCCGACAACGATGAGCGCCCCACGCGGTGGTTCGCCCGCTCCGAGCCGTTCGCCTGCGTGTGCCCCGCCCCGTTCTTCGATGAGGAGATCGAGGTCGGGGCGGGAGAGACCCTGACCCGCCGCTACGCGGTAGTGATCGCCGACGGGCAGTGGGAGCTCGACGGTGCGGAGAAGCTGGCCGCGGCCGGCAGCGAAGCCCTGCCCCTCCTCGGCGACCGGCCCTCCCACGGCCTCCCCGCGGAAGAGCCCGATGGGAAACATGAGAGGGAACACGCAGAGGGGACGAAGTGACAGAACACGACGGCCTCGCCGGGCCCGGCGCCCCGCTTGCGACGGGAGCGTCCTTCCCCGGCGCTACGGCAGTTTCCCGCCTGCGGGTCTACGACTGGGAAGCCGCCGACGGTAAACGCGGCGGCAGCCCACACCTGCACACCGCCTCGGCCGAAGGCTACGTGGTCCTGGCCGGGCAGGGACGGTTGGAGACCTTGAGCTCACGCGGCTACGCCGAGACCGAATTGGCCTCCGGCACCCTGCTGTGGTTCACCCCCGGCACGGTGCACCGCCTCGTCAACGTCAGCGGCGACTTGGAGATCTTGGTCGTCATGCAAAACGCCGGCCTGCCCGAGGTCGGCGACGCCGTCCTCACCTTCCCACCCGAGGTGCTCGCCGACCCGCAACGCTACGCGCAGGCCGTGGCCGTGCCTCCTGCTGAGGAGGCCGAGGCCCCCGCCGACGCAACGGAGGGGCGGGCGGCACGCGCCGCCCGCCAGCGCCGCGACCTCGCAGTCGAGGGCTACCTCGCGCTGCGCGACCGGGTGCTGGCCCACGGCCCACAAGAGCTCGCGCCGCTGCACGAAGCCGCGGCTCAGCTCGTCGCGCCAAAGGTCGCACAGTGGCGCGAAAAGTGGCTGCGGGGCGCCCGAGAGCAGGCGCGCCGCACCGGAGCGCACCTGGACGACCTCGCGTCGGGAACAGCGCCCCACCTGGCGGAGGCGACTGTGCACACGGCCGCTCCCGCTGCCGGAGCGCCCCGCTACGGCATGTGCGGCCGGCTCGGCGTGTGGGACCTCGACGGGGCCCACCTCGTGCAGGGCTCCGTCACCCATGTCCTCTGACACCGCTGCCTCGCCCCGCCCCACCGTGCGCCCCTGCGCGGCGGGGCGGGGCACCGCCCACCCCGCCCGTCCGGCGCGCCGTCCTGTGGAGGTGACATGGGCACGTTCGTGATCCGGCGCCTGCTCTACATGATCCCCACGCTGTTCGCGATCTCGCTGGTGTCGTTCGTGATTATCCAGCTCCCGCCGGGGGACTTCCTCAGCGCCTACATCGCCGAACTGTCCTCGCAGGGAGAAAGCGTCGACCCCGCCCAAGTGGAGGCGCTCGAAGCCCGCTACGGGCTGGGCGAGCCCTTCTACGTGCAGTACTACAAGTGGATCTCCGGAATCCTGCTGCACGGGGACTTCGGAGAGTCGTTCAAGCTGGGCAGGCCGGTGTCCTCGCTCATCTGGGAACGGATCGGCCTGACCTGCTTCCTGGCGATCAGCACCCTGCTGTTCAGTTGGGCGATCGCCTTTCCCATCGGGGTCTACTCCGCGGTGCGGCAGAACTCGATCGGCGACTACGTCTTCACCTTCATCGGATTCGTCGGGATCGCCACGCCGAACTTCCTGCTGGCGCTGATTTTCGTCTGGATCTCGTTTCGCTATTTCGGGCAGAGCGTCAGCGGCCTGTTCTCCCCCGAGTACGCCGAGGCGGCGTGGAACCTCGGCAAGGTCATGGACCTGCTGTCGCACCTGTGGATTCCCATGATCGTCATCGGAACCGCGGGCACAGCCTCCCTCATCCGGGTGCTGCGCGCCAACCTCCTCGACGAGCTGCGCAAGCCCTACGTGGTCGCGGCGCGGGCCAAGGGCCTGCCCGAGTGGCGGGTCATTCTCAAGTATCCGGTGCGCATGGCGCTGAGCCCCTTCATCAGCACGATCGGGTGGATTCTGCCCACACTCATCGGCGGGGAAGTGCTGGTCTCCATCGTCCTCAGCTTGGAGACGACGGGACCGCTGCTGCTGAGCGCGCTGATGAGCCAGGACATGTACCTGGCCGGCAGCTTCATCCTCATCCTCGGCACCCTGACGGTCATCGGCACCCTCATTTCCGACCTCCTGCTCGCGTGGTGGGACCCGCGCATCCGGTACCAGTGAAGGGTCAAGGTGCACGCACGTGGCAACCCAATCCTCTCTCCCCGAAGAACTCCCCGGCCCCGATCCGGAGGACGGCTCCGAGATCGCGGTCGCCCCCCAGTGGAAGCTGGTGTGGTGGCGGTTCCGCAAGCACCGCATGGCGATGGCGAGCGCGTGCGTAACGCTGGGCTTCGTGCTGGTGGCCGTGTTCGCCGAGTTCCTGGCGCCGACCACCCCCGACGCCTACGACGCCGATTACACCCACGCCCCGCCCCAACAGCTCCACATCGTCGACACCTCAGGCGGAGGCGTCGACTTCGGCCTCTACGTCCACGACTACGTCTCCCAGGTCGACGAGGAGACCCTGGCCCGCGTCTACGACGTGGACGAGTCCAGCAAGATCCCCATCGGCTTCTTTGTCAAAGGCGAGCCTTACGAGATGTGGGGACTGTTCCCCACCGACCGCCATCTGGTGGGCACGGTCGACCCCGACGACCGGATGTACCTGTTCGGCGCCGACCGAAACGGGCGGGACGTGCTGTCCCGCCTCATCTACGGCACCCGCGTCTCGCTGTCCATCGGTCTCATGGGCGTGGCCGTTACCTTCGTGCTCGGCATCGTGCTCGGCGGCGCCTCCGGCTACTACGGCGGACGGGTCGACACCGCCATCCAGCGGGCGATCGAGTTCCTCATGTCCCTGCCCACGATCCCCCTGTGGCTGGGGCTGTCCGCCATCGTGCCCAAGGACTGGGGTCCGTTACAGACCTACTTCGCCATCACGGTCATCCTCTCGGTGATCGGGTGGACCGACCTCGCCCGGGTGGTACGCGGCCGATTCCTGTCGTTGCGCGAGGAGGACTTCGTGGTCGCGGCCCGGCTCGACGGGTGCAGCCGGCCCCGCATCATCTTGCGCCACATGCTCCCGTCGTTCACCAGTCACATCATCGCGTCGCTGACGCTGGCCATCCCCTACATGATCCTCGCCGAGACGGCGCTGTCCTTCCTCGGTCTGGGGCTGCAACCGCCTGTGGTCAGTTGGGGCGTGCTGTTGCAGGAGGCCCAGAACATCCGATCGATCGCGACCGCCCCATGGGTGCTGGCCCCCGGGGTCGCCGTGGCGCTGGCGGTCCTGGCTCTGAACTTCGTGGGCGACGGAGTCCGGGACTCCGCCGACCCCTACAAGTAGGACAGGGAGGACGGTGATGACGGTGCCCAGCACCGGTGCCCCGCTCGTCGAGGTGAAAGGACTGCGGACCCACTTCACCACCGACGAGACCACGGTCCAGGCCGTCGACGGCGTGGACCTGACGATCCGGCGCGGCCGGACTCTCTGCGTGGTCGGCGAGAGCGGCTGCGGCAAGAGCGTGACCGCGCGCTCGATCCTGCAACTCGTGGAGCCGCCGGGCCGCATCGTCGACGGCTCGATCCTGCTGCACCACCCGGCCGAGGACGGCTCTTCGCAGCCGCCGGTCGACCTCGCCGCCCTCTCTCCCCACGGCCGCCGCATCCGCGACATCCGCGGCAAGGACATCGCGATGATCTTCCAAGAACCGATGAGCTCGCTGTCCCTGGTGCACCGGGTCGGCAGCCAGATCGGCGAGGCGCTGCGGGTGCACTCCGACATCAGCAGGAAAGAGGCGCGCCGGCGCGCCGTCGAACTCCTCGGCACGGTGGGAATCCCCGACCCGGCCAAGCGCGCCGACGCCTACCCCTTCCAACTCTCCGGCGGCATGTGCCAACGGGTGATGATCGCGATGGCTCTGGCCTGCGACCCCGCCCTGCTCATCGCCGACGAGCCCACCACGGCCCTCGACGTCACCACCCAGGCCCAGATCATGGACCTGCTGCGCGGCCTACAGCGGGAGACGGGGATGGCCATCATGTTCATCACTCACGACATGGGGGTGGTGGCGGAGATGGCCGACGACGTGGCGGTCATGTACCTCGGCACGGTCGTCGAGAAGGGGCCCGTGGACGACGTCTTCCACGCCCCCAAGCACCCCTACACCCGCGCGCTGCTCGACTCCATCCCCAAAATCGGCAGCGCACGGCGCCAGCGCCTCCCCTCCATCCGCGGCACCGTTCCCGATCCGGCGCGCCGCCCCAGCGGGTGCGTCTTCCACAACCGTTGCGCGGAGTTCATGCCGGGCCGCTGCGACGTCACACTCCCCCCGCCCGTGGCGGTGGCCCCCGACCGGGAGGTGCGCTGCCTGCTGCACGGCAGCACCGATGACCAGCCGGCGGCGCCCGCCACCGCGACCTCCAAGGAGCAGCGATGACGACTGACCTCGGTCAAGGCACCGGCGAGGCGGCCAACGCCGCTCCCGCGGACGGCGCCGTGCACCTCGAAACCAGCGATCTGCGGGTGCACTTCCCGATCCGCGGCGGCATCCGCAATCGGGTCACCGGCCACGTCCGAGCCGTCGACGGCGTCGACCTGCGGGTCACGCGCGGGGAGACGCTCGGCCTGGTCGGCGAGTCGGGCTGCGGCAAGACCACCTTCGGTTCGAGTATTGTCCGCACCCACGACAAGATGACCGGCGGCATCCGCTACCACGCCGCCGACGGCCGCGTCTTGGAGGTGGCCGAGCTCAGCCAGCAGGAGCTCCGGACCTACCGCAGCGAGGTGCGGATGATTTTCCAGAACCCGCACTCCTCGCTCAACCCTCGCCGCACGCTCGCCGAGATCGTCGGCGAACCGCTCAAGATCGCCGAGGGGCTCTCGGGCGCCGCGCTGGAGGAGCGGGTGGCCGCCATGCTGCGCCGGGTGGGGCTGCGTCCCGAGTACATGCGGCGCTACCCCCATGCGTTCTCCGGCGGGGAGCGCCAGCGGGTCAGTATCGCCCGCGCGCTCGTGCCCGCCCCTCGGTTCGTCGTCGCCGACGAGGCTGTCAGCGCTCTGGACGTCTCCGTGCGCTCCCAGATCCTGAACCTGTTGCAGGACCTGCAAGAGGAGTTCGACCTCACCTACCTGTTCATCTCCCACGACCTGTCAGTGGTGGAGCACCTCTGCGACCGGGTGGCGGTCATGTACCTCGGCAGGATCGTGGAGCTCAGCCCGACCGCGCAGCTCTACGCGGCGCCACGCCACCCCTACACCGAGGCGCTGCTGTCCGCCGTGCCCAAACCCGACCCGAGACTGCGCGACCGCGGCCGGCGGATCGTGCTCACCGGAGATGTGCCCGACCCCTCGAATCCGCCTTCCGGCTGCTCGTTTCGCACGCGCTGCCGCTATGCCACCGAGCTGTGCGCGGCCGAGGAGCCTCCGTTGCGCGAGGTCGCCCCCGGCCGTCTCTCCGCCTGTCACCACGCCGAGGAACTGGAACTCGCCGGAGTGGCCTGACAAACCGCGGCCGGCTCTCCCGTGTCGGCCGATCATCCCCCACGAACGGAGGAAGACGGGATGGACCCTGCAATGCGCGTTCGCGGTCACCGCCACCTGCTCAAAGCGGTGACCGCGACAACCCTGGCCCTGACTCTCACGGCCTGCGACTTCTTCTCGCTGAACCCGGAGGGCACGGAAAACGGAAGCGACGGTGCCACTGGAGGCCAACAGGCACCGATGCTCGCCGAACGAGTCGATTCGGGCGACCTACCGCCGCTGGAGGAGCGGCTGCCTGAGGAGCCGGTGGTCGTGGAGCCCCACGACCGGCTCGGAACCTACGGGGGCGAGTGGACGTCGGCGATCCTGGGCGTGGGCGACTGGCCGTGGCTGGGACGCACGGTGGGCTACGAGAACCTGACCAGGTGGGACCCCGAGTGGGAGGAGACCATCCCCAACCTCGCCAAGGACTGGGAGTACAACGAGGACGCCACCGAGGTCACCTTCCATCTGCGTGAGGGGCTCAAATGGTCCGACGGCGAGCCCTTCACCGCTGAAGACATCGTGTTCGCGATGAACGACATCATCAGCAACCCGGAAGTGTCGCCCGACGCGGCCAACGATCCGGGCCAAGCGGAGAAGATCGACGAGCTGACCGTCAAACTCATCTTCCCCGAACCCTCCGCCCTGTGGACCCAGTGGGATCTCCTCAACTTCCAGGTCGTCAACAAGCCCGCCCACTACCTCAAGGAGTTCCACGCCGACTACAACCCCGACGCCCCCGCGCTCGCAGAGGAGGAGGGGTTCGATAGCTGGATCGACATGCTCAACCACAAGGTGGGGGTCACCGTCGGCGACACATCACTGTACTGGCAAAACCCCGACATCCCCACGATGTATCCGTGGGTGGTCGAGGAGCCGCTGGCCGACTCCGGGCAGATGATCCTGGAGCGCAACCCCTACTACTGGAAGGTCGACCCCGAGGGCAGGCAACTGCCCTACATCGACCGCGTGGTCTTCGACGTCGTCCAGGACGAGGAGGTCATGCTCACCCAGGCGCTCAACGGCGACATCAACATGCATTCGCGCCATTTCAACACATTGGCCAACCGATCGGTCCTGGCGGACAACCGCGAACGCGGCAACTACGACTTCTTCGAGCTCCAGCCCGGCGAGATGAACACCAACATCATCTCGTTGAACCTGACGCACCAGGACGAGACGATGCGGGAGATCTTCCGCGACAAGGACTTCCGGATCGCTCTGTCGCACGCGATCAACCGCCAGGAGATCATCGACGTCGTCTACAAGGAGCAGGGCGAGCCCTGGCAGGCGGCGCCGCGCAGAGACGCCCCCTTCTACAACGAGGAACTCGCCAAGCAGTACACCGAGTACGATGTCGAGCGCGCCAACGAGCTACTGGACGAGGCGGGCTACGACGAGCGCAACAGCGACGGGGTGCGTCTGGGACCCGACGGTGAGCCGATCTCCTTCTCGCTCGCCGTGCCCGGCGGCTTCCGGCCCGACATCGTCGACTCCATGGAGATGGTGATCGGCTACTGGTCCGAGGTCGGCATCGAGGCCCGGCTGGAGACCGAGGAGCGCTCGCTGTTCTACGAGCGCAAGCAGAACAACGCCCACGACGCCAACGTGTGGTCGGGAGACAACGGGCTCAAGGGCGCACTGTTCGATCCGCGGTGGTACGTGCCGCTGCACAACGGCGAGTCCAACTTCGCCATCCCGTGGGCGGAGTGGTACGTCTCCGACGGCGAGAGCGAACTGAGCCAGCGGCCCCCCGAGGCGCCCCGGCGCCAGATGGAGCTCTACGACGAGCTGCTCGCCTCCCCCGACCCGCAGCGCCAAAACGAGCTCATGTCCCAGATCCTGGACATCGCCCAAGAGCAGTTCTACGTGATGGGCATCAGCCTGAGCCCGCCCAGCTACGGCATCGTCGCCAACAACTTCCACAACGTGCCGGAAAGCATGTACGCCGCCGCCGTCTACAACAACCCCGGCCCCACCAACCCCGAACAGTACTTCATCGAGTAGTCCGCCCACTGCCTTGTGCCTTGGTCCGCCGACCGGCGGACCAAGGCCCCCGGTGGCCGGCTACGGGGAAGCCTTTCCCACTCTTTCCCCAGTTGGGCCCCAGTGAGGGTCCCGGAAACGCCGGAAGGAGTGCCGCCCGATGAGCGGCACCCCTTCTGACCTGCTGCTTCACTGGTCGGGACGGCGGGATTTGAACCCACGACCCCTTGACCCCCAGTCAAGTGCGCTGCCAAACTGCGCTACGTCCCGGTCGCCCTGCGGGTTGGGGGTTTCCCGCCCGCGGACAGCACCAACTCTATCGCATTGTGGGGGCTGTTCGTGACAAGGTTTCCGGCCGCCCGAGCTGCGGGGGCGAGCGCGGCGGCAACGTGTTCGGGGGGCTCAGTCGTTCAGGCCAGGACCGGAAGCGCCGTCGCCCCAACCAGCAGCACAAGACCGACCGCTGTGAGTACGCCACCGATGATCCCGCTGACCAATCCGCCGTGCGGCAGCACCTTCTCGACAAGGACGACCGCCGCGACCAACGCCATCCAGGTCAGGCTCATCATTCCGAGCAGCAGCAAAACGGCCATCAGCGCCCAGCAGCAGCCTAGGCAGTAGGCGCCGTGTGCGGCACCGACCCGCATTCTCGCCAACGGCCCCGCCTGGAGCGGCGCCGCGTACGCGGCGATGAACGCCATCGGCGACCGGCACTGGCGAAGGCACGCCCGCTTCAGCGGGGTGAACTGGTACACGCCCGCCACGACGAGTACCGCCGCCCCCAGCCGTACGCCCGTATCGCCCGTGGGTAGTAGCGGCACCAGGTGAACGATGAGGAGGTAGGCGACCACTCCTGCGGCGGCCCAGGAGAGCAGGTAACCGCTCACGAACAGGAGGGTGGCCCCACGAGACCGGCCGGTCCGCTGCGCCCAGCGGTCATAGGTGACGACGGCCGGCAGGGCCGAGGGAAGCATCATCGCCACCATCATGACGGTCCAGGTGACGAGGAACAGCCCGAGAACCGTCAGGGTCGAGCCGGCACCGCCTCCCTGGCCCCTCATCTCGCCCGCGCCGGTCAGTAGGCCGAAGCGCATGTGCGGCTCGGCGAGCTGACCGGTGACCGCCCAGGCCAGAGCCGCCAACCCGAGCAGGGCGGCGACGAGGAGCGCCTCTCCCCGTGAGGCGCGCCGCACGCGGCCGGCGAGGCGCCCGCTCACGACTCGTCAGGCCCGCTCCAGTCGAACCGCATGTGCTTGCTCGATTTGCTGGAGTGGTCCCACTCGAACGTCAGTGCCTCGGCCCGGTCGGTCACGGCCACCCCTTGTGTGGCCACGGTCCCCGTTGCCGGTCCGACCTCGCTCCCGGCAGGGTTGTGCACCTCGACATGTTGGCCGGGCAGCGTCGTCGGCCCCGTCAGCGCTTCGGCGCGGGCCTCGACACGACCGGGGATGCGCGCGCTCCACCATTCGAGGTTCTCGTCCGTGTCGAACTCGATGGGAACGCTCTCCACGCCTGTCGTCTGCCCGATGAGTTCGGCGATCTTTTGCGGCCAGCCTCCGGCCTGACCGGTGAAGATCGTCTGGAGCGCCTCCCATTGGCGCTGGTCGGCCCGCTCGTCGAAGAAGAGCCCCGCTGTCATCTTGGTGCCCTCGACCCAGATGTTGCCGGTGAACGCCCCCAAGGCCATGACGTTCAACCCGTCGAGGACGACGTCTCCGTAGCGGCCTTCGCGGATGTGCCAGGCGAGCGTGCCCTCGCAGGCGCCGTTAGTCGGCGGCTGTGCAAAGTAGCAGGGGCATGGGACGTCGCAGCTGCAAACGTCGAACCAGTCGCCTTGTAAGTGCCATTGCGGAACCTGGTTCATGGCTTCCCCTCCTTTGGGAATGGGTCCCCAGGGCCCCAATCACCAATCTACGCCGCAGGAGAAGACCAACACAGCGCCACGAACGTCAAAAACACGCAATCGCCATGACCCATCCCGACAACACCCCTGCCTGGCCTGCTCAATCGCTGGTGGCGACAGCGCCAGCTAAGATCATTGACCAATTCTTGACCGCTGAGGGACACACCCCTCACCGGAAGAGGTGCTGAGCCTGTGGCCTGCACTTTCAATGGTCGAGACGGCGGGTTTTGAACCCACGACCCCTTGACCCCCAGTCAAGTGCGCTGCCAAACCGCGCTACCTCCCGGATGCCCCGCAGGTTCGGGGTTTTCGCCTACGGACGTTACCAACTCTCGTGCAGCATGGGAATTTTCGTAACGGGACTTGGACTGGGAGCTACTCAAGGGAAGCTGTGCCCGCGGAGGGTGCGGAGCGGCTTCCCCAAGGCAGTGCAGCCTAGACCTGCATCTCGCCGGTCGTGGACCCTACTTTTCGAGTGGTACGGTCGATTTGACTGGCCTCATCGAGCCAAATGGCGGCTCTGCCAGCAGGGTGCGGAGTTAGGGTTACGCCCAGCACCAAAGACGTTGTCTGCGCTGGGAACCCCGATCAGGCGGTGGGTTTAATGGGCGCGTCCCCTCGGTCCCCGTGGTGGGACAAGGGCTTTGGGCGCGATAGAGGTAATTGAAATTGGGGTAGCTGGGGTGGCAACGGGTAAAATCGTACGTTTTGATGACGTCCGCGGCTATGGCTTCATCGCTCCCGACAACGGGGACGAGGACGTCTTCATGCACGCCAATGATCTACAGGACGAGAAGTATCTCTTCCGTCCGGGGCTTCGAGTCGAGTTCGACATCGAAGACGGCGACCGCGGGCTGAAAGCTTCCGATGTGCGCATCATCGAGCGGGGGAGCTTCACGCCGGGGACAAAGGCAAGCTCTGCGCCGATGGGGACGCGCGACGACCTTGAAGACGGCATGTGCGACGTGCTCTCGGCGGCCGAGTTCCGACACGAACTCACCGAAGCACTGCTGGAGACGGTGCCCTCACTGACCGGGAGTCAGGTGGTCCAAGCACGCAAATGCGTGCTCAAGCTGGCGCAGTCGCATAGCTGGGTCGAGTCCTAAAACCGTGGTGAGCGAGTGGCGGCGCGCCGGCCCCCTCAGTCAGGGGCGGCGTGGCCGCTCTCCAGAGCCTGCAACGCGGTTTGGGCCTGCGCGATCTCGTGCTCGTTGAACACGGCGAGGCCGTGCTCGCGCAGCAGCCGCGCGGTGACCCCCTCCCCCGGCCGAGTCCTCCCGGTGAAGGAACCGTCGTAGACGCGGCGCACACCGCACGAGGGGCTTGATTCTTTGAGGACCGCGATACGCGCGTCGTGGTGGCGGGCTGCGGCCAGCGCAGCCCGCGCGCCGGCCAGGAAATAGTCGGTCACATCCTCGTTCTCGGGGGTGAGGATACGCGCCTCACCCCCGAGAACCGCGGCGGAGTCAGCGGCGGGCTCGATCTCGGCCGGTGGCCGGGGGATCGGGAGCCCACCGGCCACCTCGGGACAGAACGAGACCAGCCGCCCCTGCGCGCGCCACCGCGCGACGATCTCGTGATCGGTGGGCTTGGCGCGGCCGTCGTAGCGCACGGGCTGGCCCATCAGACAGGCGCTGACGAGGATCGTGTACATCGAGATCGTGGCCTTGCTCGCGGTAGGGATGCGGGGTCAACGCTTCCGGCTAGCGCGCGGACTGCCCTTGGCGGCCTTGGCGCCCTTCTTCTCCCGAATGCGCATCCTGAGCTTGATCGGGGTGCCCTCGAATCCGAAGTCCTCGCGCAGCCGCCGCTCAATGAAGCGCCGGTAGTTGTCCTCCAGGAACCCGGTGGTGAACAGGACGAACTGGGGCGGTCGGGTGTCGGCCTGGGTCGCGAAGAGGATCTTGGGCTGTTTCCCGCCGCGCACCGGGGGCGGTGTGGCGGCCACGAGTTCCTTGAGCCACCCGTTGAGCCGGCCGGTGGAGATTCGGGCATCCCAATTGGCCAGGCCAGTCTGGATCGCCGGGACTAGCCGGTCGATCCGCCGCCCGGTCGCGGCTGAGATGTTGACGCGCGGCGCCCAACTGACCCGGGAGAGTTGGCGGTCGAACTCCTTCTCCAGGTAGTAGCGGCGCTCCTCGTCGAGGAGGTCCCACTTGTTGCAGGCCAGCACCAGCGCCCGGCCAGACTCCACGACCTGCTCGACGATGCGGATGTCCTGCTCGGCCAGCGGCTCGCTGACGTCGAGGAGCACCACCGCGACTTCCGCGCGCTCCAGGGCGGTGCCGGTGCGCATCGTGGCGTAGTAGTCGGCGCCCTGCAAGTTACGGAACCGGCGCCGGATGCCGGCCGTGTCGATGAACTTCCAGGTGATACCGCCCAACTCCACCAGTTCGTCGACAGCGTCGCGGGTGGTGCCGGCCACGGGGTCGACGACGACACGGTCTTCGCCGGCCAGCCGGTTGAGCAGGCTGGACTTGCCGACGTTGGGGCGGCCGAGCAACGCCACGCGCCGTGGCCCTCCCGGTTCTTCCTCCAACGACTCGCGCGGCGCCTCGACGGGCAGGGCGTCGAAAACGGCATCGAGCAGGTCTCCCGAGCCGCGCCCGTGCAGCGCGCTCACCGGGTGGGGCTCGCCGATGCCCAGGCTCCACAGCTCCATCGCGTTGGGGTCCTGCGGACCGCCGTCGACCTTGTTGGCCGCGAGCACGACGGGCTTGTGGGAGCGGCGCAGCACGCGCACCACAGCGGCGTCGGCGTCGGTCGTTCCGGTGGTGGCGTCGACGACGAAGAGGACGACGTCAGCGGTCATCGCCGCGTACTCGGCCTGGCGGGCGACCATGGCGGCCAGACCGCTGGCGCTGGTCTCCCAACCGCCGGTGTCGACGAGGGTGAATTCGCGTCCCCGCCAGGAGGCGTCGTAGGCGACCCGGTCGCGGGTGACCCCCGGAACGTCTTCCACGACCGCCTCTCGGCGGCCGATCACCCGGTTGACCAGAGAGGATTTTCCGACGTTGGGGCGGCCGACAACGGCGACGACGGGCTTGACCGCCGCCTCCTCGTCGCCAGGGTCGCCGGCCACGTCGTCGTAAGGCGCGCCGGCTAGCACTTCAGTGGTGTCGTTGTTCAACGTGTGACTCCCGGTTGCAGTGTCCCCACGCGCCCAGGACACGTGCCGTGGGGATTGATCGATGTCGCACCCGCGAGCCTATGCGCCACCACTACCGGCGAGAACCATCTCAGGCGGCGGCTCTGGCTTCCTCAGCCAGGCCGGCCACCAGTGCGATGACCTCTTCGAGGGTGAGCCCGGTGGAGTCCAGCTCAGTGGCTTCGGCCGTTTGGGTCAGCGGCGAAAGGGCACGGCTGGAGTCGAGGCGGTCGCGTAGAGCCAACGCCTCTTGGGTGCCTGCGACGTCTTCGGAGTGCACCTCGGCGCTGCGCCGGTGTGCGCGTGCCTCCTGGCTGGCGGTCAAGAAGAGCTTCACCTGAGCGTCGGGGGCGACGACCGTGGTGATGTCGCGTCCTTCAACAACGATACCCGAGGTGTGCTCGCGCGCCTCGGTGATCATCTCGCGTTGGAGGGCGACGAGGCGCTCGCGTACCGCGGGTACGGAGGCGACGGCGCTGACGTTGGCGGTGACTTCCTGAGAGCGGATGGCCTGGGCCACGTCGGTACCGTCGACGTGGACGGTGGGAGCCGCCGGGTCGGTGCCCATGGTGATGGTCGGAGTCGTCGCCGCGCCGGCGACAGCCGTGGGATCGGAGACGTCGATACCGCGTTGCAGCATCCACCAGGTCAGGGCGCGGTACATGGCTCCGGTGTCAAGGTAGCGCAGGGCCTTGGCCGTGGCCACACCGCGGGAGGTACTGGACTTTCCCGATCCGGAGGGGCCGTCTATAGCGATGACGATTCCCTCAGTGTGGATCTGCGCGTTCACGTCGGCTCTCCCCGGGACGACTCCATCTCGTTTCGACGAACCAGCGTACAGCCGGCCAGCAGCCCTCGGACCCGGCGGCCGTGCCCGAGAACGGCTCGCCCGGTGGGTCCGGCGGGCCACCACCGCTGCCCCGTTGGACTGTGTGGCCTGCTCAGGCGTGCACCGACCATCCGCGTTTGCTCAACTCCCGGGCGAGAACGTCGGCTGTGGCGGGCATGACGGAAAGTTGGGCCACACCGACGGGCCGTCCGGGAGAGTGGTCGATCTGCACGTCTTCGATGTTGCACTCCGCCTCGCCGGCAGCGGCGAAGAGGCGCCCCAACGCGCCGGGCTCGTCGGGGATGACCACTGGCACCACGGTGTAGTCGGGGGTGCGGTGGGCACCGTGTTTGCCGGGCAGGCGAGCGCACCCCGACCGGCCCCGTTCAAGCAGGTCGCGCACGTCGGGGTGGGGGGGATCGGCGCCGGCGCGCAGCCCTTGGGCGACGCCGGCCAGGTCGGCGGCGACGGCTTCCAGCACCTCGGCCACAGGCAGTGGGTTGTGGCGCAGGATCTCCGTCCACAGCGTGGGGTCGCCTCCGGCGACTCGCGTGACGTCGCGTACGCCCTGACCGCACAGGGCGAGCGTCTCGCTGTCGCCGTCGACGAGGCGTGCGGCGACCGCGGCGGCGGCGACGTGGGGAGCGTGTGAGACGAGCGCTACGGCTTGGTCGTGGGTGTGGGCGTCGATGCGCATCGGGTCGGCCCCACACATCCGAGCCAGTTCCATGACCAGCGCGACCGCTTCGGGCTTGGCTTTGCCGGTGGGGCACACCGCCCAGGGACGCCCCAGGAAGAGGTCGGCGCGTGCGGCGGAGGGGCCGTGCTTCTCGCTGCCGCCCATGGGGTGGGCAGGCACGTAGGTGGTCAGGTCGCACCCCAATTGGCTGGCCTGGTCGACGAGGGAGGCCTTGACGCTGGCGGCGTCGGTGTAGACGTGGGCGAGGCCGCGCTCTTGGGCGTCGTACAGCAGGTGGGCGACCACGGCCGGTGGGGCCGCGATGACGGCGATGTCAGCCGGCGGGCCGGCGGTGTCGGGGTCGAGCGCTGTGCCGGCGCCGAGTTCGCTGGCCAGTCGCAGCGTGGCGGGATCGCGGTCGGCGAGGGCGACCTCGATCTCGTGCTCGCGCAGCGCCAGTGCTATGGAGGTGCCGATCAGGCCAGCTCCGATCACCACAGCACGCCTGAGCATGGCCTCTCGCCACCCCCTGGTATCGCCGACCGTGAACGGTACCAGGCTAGTTGACTGAGACGGATGGTGGCGCAAGCCTCGCCGTGCACGTCCCGGCGTCGGCGGGACGTGCACGGCGGGGCCGCCGACGCCGGCGGTTGGTCACTGCGCGATGTCGAGGCGCAGTGCCTGAGCACCACGCAGGTAGACGTGCTGTAGGTCAGCGCGGGGTTTGTCGGTTTCCACGTGAGCCATCACCCGCACCACCCGCTCCAGCCCGTGAGGGGCGGCGATCTCGGCGGCGCAGATGAGGGGCACATCGGTGAACCCGAGCTTGCGCGCGGCGAGGGCAGGGAATTCCGAGGTGAGGTCGGGGGTGGCGGTGAAGAGGACGCTGATGAACTCCTCGGTGGTCAATTCGTTGCGCCGCATGACCTCCGATACCAGTTCAGCAGTGGCCTCCAGGATCAGCTCACGCTCGTCGGCTGCCACCTGAACCGCACCACGAATCGCTCGAACCGCCAATTGTCACCCTCCGCTCATTTTATATCACCCTGCGGAATTAAAGTATTACATCCCCGCTGATGTGTAGAGTTCGCTGACCTCCTGGGCGGTCAGGGCGCGCATCGTGCCGGGTTTGAGGGTATGCAGGCCGACCGGCCCCACCTGGGTGCGGGCCAGGTCCATGACGGGGTGGCCCAGGGCGTCCAGCAACCGTCGCACGATGTGCTTGCGCCCCTCGTGGAGCCGGATCTCCAGCAGCGCCCTGGCCTCGCCGTTCTCCACGACACGGATGGAGTCGACGTCGACGGGTCCGTCCTCAAGCGTGACGCCCTCGCGCAACTGGCGACGCAGCTCGCGCTGGGAGACCGGGCCGACCACATTGGCGAGGTAGGTCTTGCTGACCTTGTAACTGGGGTGGGTGAGCCGATTGGCGAGCTCACCGTCGTTGGTGAGCAGGATCAGACCTTCAGTGTCGGTGTCGAGCCGGCCCACGTGGAACAGCCGCTCCTGGGTCTGGCCGGCGTAGTCGGCCAGCGTGGGGCGCCCCTCAGGGTCCGACATCGTACTGATCACGCCACGGGGCTTGTTCAGGGCGAAGTACAACAAGTCGGGCGCGGTGGCCACGCGCATGCCGTCAACCCGGATTTCGGAGGTCTGCGGGTCGACGCGGGCGCCGAACCTGCGCACCACCTGACCGTCGATGGAGACCCGCCCCTGGGCGATCAGCTCCTCGCTGGCGCGTCGGCTAGCCACCCCGGCCTGAGCCAGCGCCTTTTGCAACCGAATACCCCCGGCCACATCGGCGTAGGTGTCGCGCGGGGCGCCGGAATCCTCAGAGCCGTCTTCCTTCGGGTCGTAGTCCTCACGCAACCGGCGCAGGCTGGCGCGGGCTCGGGGAGAGAGCGACTTTTCCGTGGCGCGCTTGGCGCGGGCGGCACCGGAGGCGGGCCGCTGCCCACCGCCACGGTGGCCCTGGGAGTCGGCCGCCTTGGCGCTACGGCGGCCGTCACGGCCACGCTGGGGCTGTTGTGGGGAGGAGTCAGTGCGACGCGTGGGACGCTCGTCGCCCCGGGCGCCGCGCGACGGCGCGCCCTCACCCTGCTTGCCTTTTTTGCCCTGTGAGGAGGATTGGTCGTCGCGGCGCCGTTGGCGCTGCTGACGGTCGTCGCGCCCGCGCGAACTGCGAGAGTCGCCGCGCTCACCGCGCGGGGTAGCGCGGCCACGCTGGCCGCGCCGGTCGTCGGTATCCCGCTCACCGCGGGAGGTGTCGTTTTTACGTGGTGGTTTGTTCACCGGTGTCGTCGAGACCTTCGATGTCGTCGGGCAGGAACGGTGCGAGATCGGGGAGCTCGTCGAGGCCGCGCAGGCCGAGTCGCTCCAGGAAGTAGCCGGTGGTGCGGTACAGGTGCGCACCCGATTCGGTGTCGTGGCCGGCCTCTTCGATCAGCCCCCTCAATACGAGGGTACGCATTACACCGTCACAGTTCACCCCACGCACGGCGGAGACTCTCCCGCGCGACACCGGCTGGCGGTAGGCCACGACCGCGAGCGTTTCCAGCGCAGCCTGGGTAAGGCGCACCTCGTGGCCGTCACGCAGGAAGCGCTCGACGATCGCCGCACACTCAGGGCGGGTGTAGAAGCGCCACCCCTCGGCGACCTCACGCAGGTCGAAGCCACGGTCCTGCGCGGTGTACTCGCGCGACAGTTCCCGCAAGGTGTCAGTAACAGTGTCGACGCCCACTCCGAACGCGCGCGCGAGCTCGTAGGGGGCGACGGGCTGGTCGACAACCAGCAGCACGGCTTCGAGATCGCGGCGCAACCGCTGGGGATCGTCGGCATAGTCGGCGGTTGTGACATCACTCACCCGCGGTCTCTCCCTCCTCGTCCGGGTCGTCCTTGGTACGGCCGTACTCGTCGGTCAGCGCCACCTCGCCTTCGGCACTGCCGACCCAGGTCACGGTGAGCTCGCTGAGTGGCTCCGGCTGGTCGAACTCGACGTGCTCGGCCCGAAACAGCTCCAACAGGGCCAAAAAGCGGGCCACAATCTCGAATGTATCGGTGCACTCGGCGGTGAGCTCGGCAAACGTCATGGTGGTGTTGGCGCGCAGCGCGGCCACCACGAGGACGCCCTCCTCACTTACCGAGGTCCTGGCCTGGTGAATGTGGGTGACCGGAACGGTGGGCGGTTCCTTGGGGGTGAGGACCCGCGCGGCCAGCGCCGCGAACTCCTGGGGGCCGAGCTTGATGAGCACCTCGGGGCGCAGGTCGGCGAAGGGCGCCTCTAGGGAGACGGCCCGCGGGAACCGCCGTCCCTGAACGGCGAAACGCTCGGCGAGCACCCCCGAGACCTGCTTGTAGGCGCGGTATTGCAGCAGGCGGGCAAAGAGCAGGTCACGCGCCTCCAACAGGGCCAGGTCAGCTTCATCCTCGACTTCTCCGCGAGGCAGCAGCCGCGCCGCCTTCAAATCCAACAGCGTGGCCGCCACCAGCAGGAAGTTGCTGGCCTGGTCGAGGTCCCACGAGTCTTCGTAGGCCGCGATGTAGGCGATGAACTCGTCGGTGACCTTCGATAGGGAGACTTCGGTGATGTCGAGCTTGTGCTTGGAGATCAACGCCAGCAGCAGGTCGAAGGGGCCCTCGAAGTTGTCAAGGTGGACCTGGAAACCGCTGGGCTCCAGCGGCTCGGACCCGCTCGCGGGATCAACCGCGGGCTCGGCATCGGATTGGCTACCGGTCATGTCCCCACATTGACTTCCTCCCCCTCGTCGACGAGGGGAATCGCGCCAGATCGCACTGGAGTCGCTCTCGTTTCACCGCCGGCTGGCGAGGGCGCCTCCCCTGTCGTGGCCCCCCGGCGCCGGCGGTATGGCCCGAGAACAATCAGCCTAGGGCTCGACCGGCTCGCCCACACTCGGCCCCGCCACGCCCAGCCGCCCTGGCGGTGGGTGCGCCAGGCCGACCACGCCGGTGTCTGACCGGCCTGTGCCGGGTGCGCACCCACCATCGCACAGCAGACAGCGAAACGCCTACGCGCACCACCGCTGGCCGCGCCCCTGGTTGGGGCCTGTGGGCAAGGTCCCGGCGGCGGGCGGCGGCTTACTCGTCGGCCAATCGCTGCACCAGTCTGCTGGACTCGCCGTACTCCTCGAAGTCGGCCAGCAGCACCGCCACAGCTTCGCGAACGATTCGGCCGCGGTCGGCGGTGAGACCGTACTCGGCCCGCAGCGCGAGGCGCGTCTGCTCCAGCGCGAGCAGCTCCGGCGCCGAGATGTAGACCGTGATCTTCTCGTCGTGGCGTTGGCGCCCACTGGGTTGGGGCGCCGTCGTCGCGGCTTTGCCTCGCCGTTTCTGCTTGGGCGAGTTCTGCTCGGGCGAGGAGTCGGCGGCAACCGAGGCCGTGGTCGCCGCCTCGGCGGATGCTTCCCCAGGGGCGTCGACCGCGGCGTCATCGGCCGGCCTGGCGGGTGGAACCGGTTCGGACGGAGTTCTCGACGGTGCAGACGTCGACGTGAAAAACAGATCGGCCGCACCCGGCAGGGTCACCCGTCGTGACCGCTGAGAGGCCACCTCGCCAGCACCTCCTTCGCCAGTTCCCGATAGGCGCTCGCCCCTGCCGAGGACGAGTCGAAACGAGTTATGGGCTCCCCGGCCACAGTGGCGTCGGGGAAACGCACGGTCCGGTTGATCACAGTGTGGAAGACCTTGTCCCCGAAACCGTCGATGATGGTCGACAGCACCTCGCGCGCGTGCAGCGTGCGCGGATCGTACATGGTGCCGAGGAAACCGTCGATGAGCAGCTTGTTGTTGAGCCGCTCCTGAACCTTTTGGATGGTGTCCATGAGCAGCGCGACACCGCGCAGCGCGAAGAACTCGCACTCCAGGGGCACGACGACGCCGTGGGCCGCGGTCAGTGCGTTGACGGTGAGTAGCCCAAGCGAGGGCTGGCAATCGATGAGGACGACGTCGTAGTCGTCGATGACCGGAGCCAGCGCGCGGGCCAGCATCTGCTCCCGCGCCACCTCGCCTACGAGTTGGACCTCCGCGGCGGAGAGGTCGATGTTGCTCGGGATGAGGTCGAGACCGTCGATGTTGGTCTTGAGCAGCACGTCGTCGACGGTGACGTCGCGCTGCATCAGCAGGTTGTAGACCGTCAGGTCCAGCTCCCGCGGATCGAGACGCCCCAACCCGACCGACAGCGCCCCTTGCGGGTCGAAGTCGACGAGCAGGACGCGCCTACCGTACTCGGCGATGGCCGCGCCGAGATTTATGGTCGTCGTGGTCTTTCCCACTCCCCCTTTCTGGTTGCATAGGGCCACGATCCGCGCAGGACCGTGGTGCGTCAATGGTGCCGGCTCTGGAAAATCCGGCCGTGGCCTGTTCGTGCTCAGTGCCGCCCCCGAACTGTGTGGTTCCCCCCAGGGGTCGCTCGCCGGTTCGGCCCCCGTACCGTCGGCGCCGGGGGCACCCGGCACTGACTCCGACCCGTCTTCGTCGTATCCGGACCAGCTCACAACCCTTGACCTCCCTACGGTCCAGCCGCTACCGGCACGATTCGCGCGAACCGGTTGACCGGCCGTCGGAAAAACTCAATATGTCGACAGCGCGAGGCCATCGTGCGGCGACTCTAAGACTTCGGTATGCGTGAATCAACGCGACACTCTACGGGGTGCGTCAGCCCATGCAACGAGGGCGGGCCACAACCGGGCCGCGCCGCGGGTGGCGCAGCCGGCGCACCCGCCCGCTGGTGGGCCGTGCGGCGCACCCGCGCCGGGTGGTCAATTCGATGTGGTGGCCCAGGGATGGCTGGCCGCATAGACCTCACGCAGCCGATCGGCGGTGACCAGGGTGTAGATCTGGGTGGTGGTCACCGAGGCGTGGCCCAGGAGTTCTTGGACCACGCGCACGTCGGCCCCACCGTCGAGCAGGTGGGTGGCGAAGGAGTGGCGCAAAGTGTGGGGAGAGACGTCGCTGCGTCCGGCGCGCTCGGTGGCGGCGCGCAGCACCGCCCACGCTCCCTGTCGCGTGAGCCGGCCGCCGCGCGCGTTGCGGAACAGAGCGGGCGTGGCCTGGCCGGTGCCCACCAGCGCTGGACGGGCCCGTACGAGGTAGGCGTCCAGCGCCCGTAGCGCGAACCGGCCGATGGGAACGACGCGCTCCTTGCCGCCCTTGCCGCGGAAGCGTACGGCGCCCAGACCGGCGGCCGGGTCCTCGCCCGTCGCCTGCGGATCGGCGCCGGTGGCGGGAGGCACCTGGCCGATGTCATCGACGTCGAGGCCTACCGCTTCGGAGATGCGCGCGCCCGTGGCGTACAGCAGCTCCAGCAGCGCCTGGTCGCGCAGGGCGCGCGGGCCGGACCCCGCTCCGGCGGCGGCCAGCAGCGCCTCGACCTCGTGGGGCGCGATCGCCTTGGGCAGTCGGCGCGGCGGCTGGGGCGGGCGCACCTCACAGGCCGGATCGGTGGTCGTGGCTCCTTCGTGCAGGGCGAAACGGTGCAGGCCCCGTACCGTGACTAGGGCGCGCCCGGCAGAGGCCACCCCCAAGGGCTGGTGTTGGGCGTCCCCCTCGCTCATGGCCCGCAGGAAACCCGCCACGTCATCGGCCTCGATCTGGTCGGGCGCGCCTCGCCCCCGCCGGGCCAGGAAATCGAGGTAGCGCCGGAGGTCGCGGCGGTAGGAGGCCAACGTGTTGGCGGCCAGGCCACGCTCGACCGCCAGATGGTCGAGGTAGCCCCGCACCAGGGAGACCAGGGCGGGGGCCGGCTCCCGGTGCTGTGTGTCGTGCTGCTGCGCGGTCGTCACGGTCACCCTCCCGGGCAGTATCGGGAGGAATAATGCCATACCGGAAGGCCATCCGGCCCAATGACACGGCGCCGCGGCCGAGGCTCCCGGGCTGGCCTCAGGCTGGGCGCAGCCCGGTAAATCCCTCCTGGGCGGCGACGTGGGCAGCGAGCAGTCCCATGACCGTTGCGGCGTTGTGGAGGCGCCCGGCGAAGACCGCGTTCACCGCCTCCTGTAGCGGCAGCCACACGGTGGGCATGTCAGCCTCCTCGTGGACCCGGTCGAAATCGATGTCGGCTTCGGGAACCTCGGCGAGATCACGGGCCAAGAACACGTGGATGCGCTCGGTGGAAAACCCCGCTGAGGGAAAGAAGTCGACGAGTTCGTGCCAGGTCCGCGCCGTGTAACCCGCCTCTTCGAGCAGCTCGCGCTGGGCGGTGTGCACGAGCGGCTCGGCGTCGACGTCGCGCAGCCCGGCGGGCAGCTCCCAGAGTTGGTGGCCCACGGCGTGGCGGTACTGGCGCAGCAGCAGTACCCGCTGGTCGGCGTCGAGGGCGAGGGTGGCCACCGCGCCAGGGTGGACGAGCCGGTCGCGGGCGACGACTTCGGGGCCGTCGAGCCCGGGCATGCGCACCCAGTCGGTCCGCATGCCGGCCTTACCGCCGTTGTAGCGATCGACGCTGGCCTCGACCGGCCATGTCTCGGGATAGTCGGTGACGGTCGTCGGGATCGTGGGGCGTTCGGTCACAGGTGAACTCCCGTGGTGTCGCCGGCGTGCTCCAGCGCCGCGGCGATCAGCCCCCGAAACAGCGGGTGGGCCCGAGTGGGCCGGGAACGCAGTTCGGGGTGGGCCTGGGTGCCGACGAAGAAGGGATGGTGCTCGCGGAGGAGTTCGACGTACTCGGCCAGGTGGCCATCAGGGGAACGGCCCGACAGCAGCAGACCGGCCCCTTCCAACTGCTCGCGGTAGAGGTTGTTGACCTCGTAGCGGTGCCGATGGCGCTCGGAGATCTGGTCGACCCCGTAGAGTTCCCGCACAATCGAGCCCTCGGCCAGCCTCGCCGGGTACAGCCCCAGGCGCATGGTGCCTCCCATGTCACGCTCTCCGGCGATGACGTCGGTCTGATCGGCCATCGTGGCGATCACGGGATGTTCGGCTTTGTCGTCGAACTCCGTGCTGTTGGCGCCGGCCAGGCCGAGTACGTCGCGGGCGTACTCGATGACCATGCATTGCAGGCCCAGACAGATGCCCAGCAGCGGAATCTTGTGTTCGCGGGCGTGGCGGATGGCGCCGAGCTTGCCCTCGATGCCGCGCACGCCGAAGCCGCCCGGGATGAGCACGCCGTCGACCCCGTCGAGCTCGCGGGCGGCCCCTTCTGCGCTGGCACAGTTGTCGCTGGCTACCCAGCGGATCTCTACGTGAGTGTCGAGCGCGAAGCCGCCGGCGCGCAACGCCTCGGTTACCGATAGGTAGGCGTCGGGCAGGTCGATGTATTTGCCTACGAGCGCGATCGTGACCTCGTGGTCAGGCTGGTGGACCCGGTGCAGCAACTCGTCCCACTCGGTCCAGTCGACGTCGCGGAAGGCCAGCCCGAGCCGGCGCACCACGTAGGCGTCGAGCCCTTCGCGGTGCAACACCTTGGGGATGTCGTAGATGGAAGGGGCGTCGGGCGTGGAGACCACGCCGCCCTCCTCCACGTCGCACATGAGGCTGATCTTGCTCTTCAAGCTCTGGGATATGGACCGATCAGAGCGGCAGACGATGGCGTCGGGTTGGATACCGATGCTGCGCAACGCCGTGACGGAGTGCTGGGTGGGTTTGGTTTTGAGCTCCCCGGAGGGCCCCAGATAGGGCAGCAGCGAAACGTGCAGGAAAAAGCAGCTATCGCGGCCGATCTCGTGGCGGATCTGGCGCACGGCCTCCAGGAACGGCTGGGATTCGATGTCACCGACCGTGCCCCCGATCTCGGTGATGACGATGTCGACGTCGGCCGTCTCCATGGCGTAGATGCGCGCCTTGATCTCGTTGGTGATGTGCGGAATGACCTGCACTGTGTCACCCAAGTAGGCCCCCTGACGCTCCTTGGCGATGACACTGGAGTAGACCTGGCCGGTCGTGACGTTGGCCGAGGCCGACAGTTCGGTGTCGAGGAAACGCTCGTAGTGGCCAACGTCGAGGTCGGTCTCAGCACCGTCGTCAGTGACGAAAACCTCGCCATGCTGGAACGGGTTCATGGTCCCGGGGTCGACGTTGAGATAAGGGTCAAGCTTTTGCATGGTGACCCGTAGCCCGCGCGACTTCAACAGCCGTCCGAGGCTGGAGGCGGTGAGACCTTTGCCGAGGCTGGAGGCGACGCCGCCGGTAACGAAAATATGATTGGTTCTCGCGGCGGATGCCAAAGTGATGCTCCCGTGGTCGTATGGCTATCGGCCGCGCGAAGAACGGGCGGCCGAGCGGTGTCGTTGGCGGGGCGAGGGTGCACCCTCACGACCTCGGACTCCACGGGCCATCAGGATAACAGCGTCCCTCACCTGCTTTCTTGGCGTGGAGACCTCGGTTTTCCAGCCAAGAAGAAAACGCCAGCCCCTTACTTTGCCATTAGGTGACTGGCATAATACTTTATGTGCTGACCGTGAGGACCACCGCCGGCCGCAACTCGACGCTGCCCTGGCCTAAGACAAGGCCCAAGGGAGGGGACACCGTCTCACGGAGCATGGCCGGGCTTCCTCGCCCACACGAGCCCCCAGCCACGCGACGGGCCCCGACACCACTGACGTCGAGCACGGTCACCCGGTTGTCCACCGCGGCTAGCGCGTTAGCGTAGCCGGTATTGCCGTGTTGTGGAAGTGAGGGGCGGCTCCGACGACCCCACTGCCCCGCGCCGGCGAGGTGGCAAGAGGCACACCCGGCAGCGTGCCTTGCCGCGACGGCCGCCCGCCCATCGCTGGACGCGGCAGCCAACGGAGGCCGCCGGTCACCGCAGAGCCAGCGCCGGGCGGATCTCCCAGGTAACCCATAGCGGCCGATACCCCATCCGGCTCCAAAACGGTCCCGAAACCGGGTTCATCATCGCGTAGTTGAGCAGGCACACCGAGACGTTGTGAGCGTCCATGGCATGGTGGGCTTGGCTGACCAGGGCGGTGCCGATACCACGGCCCCGTTCCTCCTCGGCCACGATGCCATAGCCGATGTAGGCGGCCGGGGAACTCTGGACCAACGGCCCGACCCAGCGAGCACGCTCGGGTGGAGACACCCAGACCAACCCGACCGGCCGCCCTCGGCGTTCGGCCAGCCAGATCCACGACGGCGGCCGGCTCAGCGCCCGTCCGACCACGCGGCGGGTCTGCTCAGCGGTTTCGGGCTGCACGAACACGCCGCCGAAGTTCTCCTCGTAGCGGTGCTCCTCCATGAGGAGACCGACCACGGCGGCCAGGTCGCTGGTGTCGGCCAGCCGAATGGTGACATCGCGCGGTGGGAGGGAGGGCGGCACGCCGCGGCGGCGTCGGCGGGCGGCGAAGACGGTGAAGGGCTGCAACCCGTGCCGCTGCAACGGGCGCACGCCGCAGACGTCCCGGGCCGGCCAGGTCAACAGCGCCGACGACTCCGCGCCCGTACCGCTGGGAAGTTCCTCAAGCTGGTCGCGCCAACTCGTCAACAGCGAGTCGAGCGCGCCCTCCGGGTCGGGGCCACCCACCAGCGGCGTCAGCCAGTGCTGGTCGGGGACGCCCCACGTGCGCCCGACTTCGCCTGGCTGGTACCACGAGTAGCGCATGGTCCCCGTGGCCACCGGCAGTCCGCCCTCGTCGCTGACCGTCAGCAGCGGGTAGGAACTCAGTTTCGGCGGCGATGGGGCGGGCAGCAACGGATCGACCTCGGCCCACCGTTTGGCGGCTGACCGAACCAACAGGTCGAACTCGGCAGTGCCGTCGGGCGGATCGTCATGCCGCACCCGTGCGACATACCCACTCATCTGTCCTCCCTGGCCGCGCATGCGCCACGCACGCGCCACGGGTCACCGACACCGCCCCGTCGCCCCCACGGGTCGACTGGGCGATTACATACCGTCGCGCAATAGCTACGAGGATGACCGTATCGAGTTAGTCGTTGAAAACGGGGCAACAATAACCAAAGTTTCTAATTTTGTTGCTCAATCGTCGTCATGCACATTCGCTAGCGGGTTTGCACGCTCGCCCGCAAACAGTAGCCCAACCGGTGATCGCGCCGGTCCGGCGGGGCGACTCCGGATCGACGCGATGAGCGACAGGCACGTGCGCCGCGCCGCTAGGGGGTGGCCTGTCCCCCTTCTTGCGTGGTGTTGTTCAGGCCCTGGAGTGTGATCTCGGGGCTTCCGGTCGCGTAGTAGATCGTGTTGCCGTTACCGGTGACGGTGATCGAATCGGCCGTTCCCACGTGGAGTTCGGCGCTGTCGGCGGCGACCTCGACGGCACCGCAGGAGCCGTTGAGGACCACTGTGGCACCCGCGGTGAGCATCTGGACGTCGAGACCCTCGCAGTCTCTGTTGACGTCGCCGCTGTCGGCGATGCGCATCGTGTTGCCGTCCGAGATCGAGACACCCTCCTCGGAGAGGGAAACTCCGCCCTCGTCACCGGAGACCGATGCCCCGTTCTCGTCGATGGTGATACTGCATCCGGCGGTCACCAAGGCGGCAGCGACCACTCCACACGCCAGGGGCAGTGCCCGGCTCCGCATAAACCGTCTCCCTTATCTCGACGCCGGCTCACAGCCGGTTTCCCTCTCCATATCAGACGCGCGGAACGTCTCGACGGTTTCTGGCGAGCCGGGCGGAGAACGAGCCGCCGGCGCTTCACGACACGCCGGCCTCGTCCATCCCACGCAGCTCGCGCTTGAGTTCCTTGATCTCGTCGCGCAGCCGCGCGGCCAACTCGAACTGTAGGTCGGTGGCCGCCTGGTGCATCTGCTCGGTGAGCTGATCGACGAGCCCGGCCAGCTCGGCCCGCGGCATCTGGGAGATGTCGGCCGAGCGCTTCGACTGGGACAGGCCGGGCACCGGCGCCGCGCTCGTGCTCTCGCCGCCGGCCAGCGCGGCGGTATCGGCGTCCTCGCGGGCCAGCGAGTCGAGGATGTCGGCGATCTTCTTGCGCAACGGCTGGGGATCAATGCCGTTGGCTTCGTTGTAGGCGAGCTGTTTGGCGCGGCGCCGGTTGGTCTCGTCGATGGCGGCGCGCATGGAGTCGGTCACCGCGTCGGCGTACATGTGGACCTGACCGGCGACGTTGCGGGCCGCACGGCCGATGGTCTGGATCAGGGAGCGTTCCGAACGCAGGAACCCCTCCTTGTCGGCGTCCAGGATCGACACCAACGACACCTCGGGGAGGTCGAGACCTTCGCGCAGCAGGTTGATCCCCACCAAGACGTCGAACTCGCCCACGCGCAGTTCGCGCAGCAGCTCCACCCGCCGCAGCGTGTCGACCTCGCTGTGCAGGTAGCGCACCCGAATATTGAGTTCGGTGAGGTAGTCGGTGAGGTCTTCGGCCATCTTCTTGGTCAGCGTGGTGACCAGCGCTCGCTCGTGGCGCTCGGCACGGCTGCGGATTTCCTCGATGAGGTCGTCGATTTGGCCCTTGGTGGGTTTGACCAGTACCTCGGGGTCGACCAGCCCGGTGGGGCGGATGACCTGCTCGACGACGTCGCCGCCGCTTTGGGCCAGCTCGTAGGGGCCGGGAGTGGCCGACAGGTAGACCGTCTGACCGATGCGTTCGGCGAACTCGTCCCACTTGAGGGGACGGTTGTCCAGCGCCGAGGGCAGCCGGAACCCGTGGTCGACGAGCGTGCGCTTGCGGGAGGCGTCACCCTCGTACATGCCGCCGATCTGGGGCACGGTCACGTGGGACTCGTCGATAACCAGCAGGAAGTCTTCGGGGAAGTAGTCGAGCAGGGTGTTGGGGGCGCTGCCGGGGGCGCGGCCGTCGAAGTGGCGGGAGTAGTTCTCGATGCCCGAACAGGAGCCGACCTGGCGCATCATCTCGATGTCGTAGGTGGTGCGCATGCGCAGCCGCTGGGCCTCCAGCAGCTTGTTCTGTGACTCCAACTCGCTGAGGCGCTCGGCCAGTTCGGCCTCGATGTCGCCGATGGCGCGCTCCAGCCGCTCGGGGCCGGCGACGTAGTGCGAGGCGGGGAAGATGTAGTACTCCTCGTCCTCGCCCAGCACCTCGCCGGTGATCGGGTGCAGCGTCATGAGGCGTTCGACCTCGTCGCCGAACATCTCGATGCGCAGCGCCAGCTCCTCGTAGACCGGGATGATCTCGACCGTGTCGCCGCGCACGCGGAAGGTGCCGCGGGTGAAGGAGATGTCGTTGCGGGTGTATTGCATCTCGACGAGCTTGCGCAGCAGCTCGTCGCGGTCGATCTGCATGCCGACCTTGATGGTGGCCATACGGTCGACGTACTCCTGGGGAGTGCCCAGGCCGTAGATGCACGACACCGAGGCGACCACGATGGTGTCGCGGCGGGTCAGCAGCGCGTTGGTCGCCGAGTGGCGCAGCCGTTCCACCTCGTCGTTGATCGAGGAGTCCTTCTCGATGAAGGTGTCGGTCTGGGGGACGTAGGCCTCGGGCTGGTAGTAGTCGTAGTAGGAGACGAAGTACTCAACGGCGTTGTTGGGCAGCATCTCCCGCAGCTCGTTGGCGAACTGGGCGGCCAGCGTCTTGTTGGGCTGCATCACCAGCATGGGGCGCTGCACCTGCTCGGCCAGCCACGCTACGGTGGCGGTCTTGCCCGTCCCCGTGGCGCCGAGCAGCACAGTGTGCTCGTCGCCGGCTTGAATCCGGCGCGCCAGCTCGGCGATAGCCGTGGGCTGGTCGCCGGCCGGTGTCATCTCCGAGACCACCTCGATGGGCGCCACCTTGCGCTGGAGATCGGTCACTGGCCGCATGTCGCCTCAACTCCCCGTTCGCCACGAGCCCTCGACATCTCCCACCGTATAGCCGAGCGACGACACTGGCGGCTCAGTCGGTGGCTCCCAGGGAAAACAGCGCGCGCTTCAGAGGTCGAACGCACAAACACCCGCTAGATCGGCGAAGCGGGCTTTGGTGTCCTTGCTGGCGACGGTACGGCCGGTCTGGACGGCGTGTGCCGCGATCACGAGGGCGTGGGCACTGCGATGTGTTCCGTTGCGACATGCGTGTGCGAGCAACAGATCGGTGTCCAGGATCAGGCGGTCGGCCTGCGCGGACGTCGCGTGCGAGCCAATCCAGTCCAACGGCCAAGCCAACCATGTCCGCCCGCCGGTGAACCTCCCGCCCAAAGTCGCGGTCTCCAAACCGGTCGACAGCCGCAACGGGGTATCCCCGCGCCGGCTGCGCCAGAAGCTTCCCGACCTTGTTCGCCACTACTGGCACGCTCAACACCTATGGTCTGAGTCCTACGTCGCCGAATCGGTGGGGGGCGCCCCGACCACGGTGTGGCCTCAATACATCGAACAGCAGCCCCGCCCGTTGTAAAGGACACCGGACCACCTAGCAGCGGTTCGGTGCTTCCTGCCCCACCCACGCGAGGACCGGGCTTCACCTCCAGCCCGAAGACCGGAGCACCCACCCGGCTTTACCGGTGGCGGTCTGGGCGATCTCCAGCTCGGCGGGGAGCAGCTCGCGCAGCGCGTACTGTAGCCTCGACGCGATCTTGATGTGCGGCCCCACCGGGGGCGGTGACACGACCAAATTCCCTTCGATGATCTCCACCCGGTATCCCTCGGGGGGATCGAGGTGATCGGCGACCGCGGCGAGATCATGCTCTGCGTGCGGAGCGGGCATCGCCATGAGATTGATCTCCTCCCCTGAACCGCTTGTGCTCGGTGTATCCGGCCAAACCTCACGCGGCGGGGAAACGGCACCGCTGCCCCAAGCGCCGCTGTCCCCACTCTCGCTTCCTGGAACTGTCAGGGGCAGGGAGGAAAAGGGTGAGGTTCTGTGGTGCGAACGGCTGGGGGCTGTGAAGTGTTCTTCGCCCGCTCGTGCCTCGATCGCTGCGCGAGCTCACCAGCCCGTGAAGGCGCCAGCGGAACGCCGCTCGCCCGCTCTCGCCCCCCTCCCAAAAACAGAACCTAGCCGCGGCGACGTTGGCGCAACTGGTGCCACACCTCGGCCACGCGGGCGTCGAGCTCCTCGGCAGAGGCGGAGTTGTCGATGACGATGTCGGCGGCAGCGCGGCGGCGTTCTCGGCTGGCCTGGGCCTTGATGCGGTCGCGGACCTGGTCCTCGGTCATGTCGCGGTTGGCGACTACGCGGGCGATCTGGGTCTCTTCCGGGACGTCGACCACGATGACGCAGTCGTAGAGCTTGCCCATCCCGTTCTCGACGAGCAGCGGCACGTCGTAGACGACGATCGCGTCGGCCGGGGCGGCGGCGATCAGCTCCTCGGTGCGCTTGCCCACCCGCGGGTGCACGATGGCGTTGAGCCGGGCGAGCTTGGCCTGGTCGGCGAAGACGATCTCGCCAAGCCGGGGGCGGTCCAGCCGTCCCTCGGGGGTGAGGATGTCCTGGCCGAACTCGGCGACGATCTCGTCTAGGCCGCTCGTTCCCGGTTCCACAACCTCGCGGGCGATCTGGTCGGCGTCGACGACGACCGCGCCGTAGTCGGCCAGCCGTCGCGCCACCTCACTCTTGCCCGCACCGATTCCTCCGGTGAGTCCCACACGCAGCATGGCCACGAGCCTATCGGGGGTCAGGGCCGAGCGGGACCCGTCCGGTCCCCCGGGCGTGCACCACGCTAGGTTCTGTTTTTGGGCAAGGGCGGCCAAGAGGTGCGGTGGGCGCGCAGGGGTGAGCGCCTCCAGGGGCTGGTGAGATCGCGCAGCGATCGAGGCACGAGCCGACGACGAACACCCCCCACCGTTCGCACAACAGAACCTAAGCGGGCGCGGCGACGGGTTTGCTCAGGTTCACGAGGGTGAGATGGTCGGAGACGCGCTGCCGGCCGCTTTCGGTGTAGCCCAGTGACCGGCACAGGCGCAAAGAGGTGTCGCTACAGTGGCCCGTGGACAGCGCATAGCCCTCAATGTGGGGGTAGGCCTCCAGCGCCCGTTCCTCAATGGCCGACAGCAGTGCGCGGCCGATACCGCGGCGCCGCTGGTCGGGGGCGACGGCGAGCCGGCTGATCAGGTAACGGGAGTGGGCCGGCCGTCCCCGGACAGTGCCCACCACGCGCGGGCCGACCATCGCCTTGAGCAACAGCAGGTCGTCAGCGAGGAGCGCGCGGATCTGCTGCGGCGTCTCGGTCAGTGGGGCGAGGTAGGGATCGCCGTAGGTTTGGGCCTCGTCGACGTGCGCGGCCCGCTGTAGCGCCCAAATCTCCCCCACGTCCTCGCTGGCCGCCGTGGCGATGAGCAGGTCGGCGGGTGTGGCGACGGACATGGCGGGCTCCCGACGGGAGAGGCGAGACAACGAACGCGCCTTACCCTAGCGAAGGGTCGCCTTCCCGGTGGAAGGCGACCCGCCGCTCATGCGTGTTGTGGCGTCGCGCTGGGGCGATCGCGGCTCGGCTTAGCCCTCGCCGCCGGCCAGCTTCTCGCGCAGCGCTGCCAGCGCCTCGTCGGAGGCGAGAGCCCCACCGGAGGTAGCGCCGTTGTTGTTGGCGGAGGCGTTGCTGCTGGGGGCTCCGCCGCTGGCGGGAGCCTCGGCGGGCTGCTCGTAGGACTCGGTGTCAGCCTCGGCGTCCTCGGTGTTGCCCCCACCACTGTTCTCGGCCTCGGCAGCCGCGGCGGCCTGGGATTCCTCGACCTGCTTGCGGTGCGCCTCGAAGCGTTCCTGCGCCAGCGCGTACTCGCGCTCCCACTCGTCGCGCTGGGCCTCGTACCCTTCGAGCCACTCGCCGCTTTCGGGGTCGAAGCCCTCGGGGTACTTGTAGTTGCCCTGCTCGTCGTACTCGGCGGTCATGCCGTACAGGGTGGGATCGAAGTCGATCTGGTCGGGCGAGACGCTCTCGTTGGCCTGCTTGAGCGAGAGGCTGATGCGCCGGCGGTCGAGATCGATGTCGATGATCTTGACGAAGATCTCGGTTCCGACCTGGACGACCTGCTCGGGGATCTCAACGTGCCGCTCGGCCAACTCCGAGATGTGGACCAGACCCTCGATGCCCTCCTCGACGCGGACGAACGCGCCGAAGGGCACCAGCTTGGTGACCTTGCCGGGCACGACCTGGCCGATCTGGTGAGTGCGGGCGAACTGCTGCCAGGGGTCTTCCTGGGTGGCCTTCAGCGACAGGGAGACGCGCTCGCGCTCCATGTCGACGTCGAGCACCTCGACGGTGACTTCCTGGCCCACCTCGACGACCTCGCTGGGGTGGTCGATGTGCTTCCAGGACAGCTCGGAGACGTGCACGAGACCGTCAACGCCGCCCAGGTCAACGAAAGCACCGAAGTTGACTATGGACGAGACGACACCCTTGCGGATCTGGCCCTTTTGCAGGGTGTTGAGGAAGGTCTGGCGGACCTCGGACTGGGTCTGCTCCAGCCAGGCGCGACGCGACAGCACCACGTTGTTGCGGTTCTTGTCGAGCTCGATGATCTTGGCTTCGAGCTCGCGACCGACGTAGGGCTGTAGGTCGCGCACGCGGCGCATCTCGACCAGGGACGCCGGGAGGAAGCCGCGCAGGCCGATGTCGAGGATCAGACCGCCCTTGACGACCTCGATCACGGTGCCGGTGACGACGCCGTCCTCTTCCTTGATCTTCTCGATCGTGCCCCAGGCGCGCTCGTACTGGGCGCGCTTCTTGGAGAGGATGAGACGGCCTTCCTTGTCCTCCTTCTGGAGCACAAGGGCTTCGACGTGATCGCCGACGGCCACGACCTCGCCAGGGTCGACATCATGCTTGATCGACAGTTCCCGCGAGGGGATGACGCCCTCGGTCTTATAGCCGATGTCGAGCAAGACCTCGTCTCGATCGACCTTCACGATGGTGCCCTCGACAATGTCACCGTCGTTGAAGTACTTGATGGTCTCGTCGATCGCTGCGAGGAAGGCTTCCTCGGAACCGATGTCGTCGACCGCTACCTTCGGTGTCGAGGTGGCCTCGGTGCTGCTCGTCATGTGTGGGTGGACTCCGGATACGGACAATGGCTGAAATTAGGTACGCCGTGAATCCGCCCCGGCCGACCGGCGATCCACATTGAGATCACGGTTTTTCGACGAAGGAACACTGCCTTCCTCCTGCCGAGAACCAGCCGGCCACAGCGCCACCTCTACCACCGCAGGCTCCGTGGGTGTGGGTGCCGCTGAGCAGGACCAGCCACATCCAGTAAGAGAACTTCGAGGTCGAGTATGCGCACGCGAATCCACAACGCTCCGGCCAGAATATGAGACACGGGCGGCTTGGTCAATCGCCAACACAGCCACCAAACGAGGTTATGTCGTTTTCGTCACTTTTTTCGACTACCCTCTGTTCTCCTCTGCCGCGAGAAGCGCACCGTAATGTAACCATCACGAACCGAATGGACAGACTCGGCCGCTACTCTTCGCAACGGCGGGAACGGCCGCGACCGCGCTTAACCTCGGCGCGTCGCTGCTTGGCGTGCAGCCGGCGCTCCTTGGCGGCGCGCGAGGGGCGCGTAGCGCGTCGGGGGCGCGGCGGTGGAGCCGCTGCCTCCGTGAGCAGCGCGAGAAGCCGCTCGCGCGCGATGTCGCGGTTACGGGCCTGCGAGCGGGAGTCGGCGACCTCGACGGTCAGCACCCCATCGGTGAGCCGGTGCCCGAGCCGCCGCAGCGCCCGGGGGCGCGACTCGGCGGTGAGCATCGTGGTGCGGGTCAGGTCGAGCGAGAGCGAAACCTTGGTGTCAGCGGTGTTGGCGTGCTGGCCGCCCGGCCCGCCCGAGCGGGAGAAGCGCCAGCGCAACTCTTCCTCAGGCACCTGCCAACGCGGCTGCTGGGGTGGCCGCTTGGCCGCCATCTCCTCTCCTTCCGGGGGGTACGCGGTTACTCGTGGGCATCTGGGCACTGTTGGGTGCCGACACGTTGCCGGTTCGTCAGTGCGCCGCCTCGTGCCAGTTGTGGCCCGCTCCCACCGATACCGCCAGCGGAACCCGCAGCTCGTAGGCGCCGGCCATCTTGGTGCGGACGAGTTCGCGCACGTCCTCGATCTCCTCGCCGGTGACCTCCATGACGAGTTCGTCGTGGACCTGGAGCAGCATGCGCGAGGTGAAGCCACCCTCGCGCAAGGCGGCGTCGACATCGAGCATAGCGGCCTTGATGATGTCGGCCGCCGAGCCCTGGATGGGAGCGTTGAGAGCCATGCGCTCGGCGAGCTCGCGCTGGTGGCGATTGTCGCTGGTGAGGTCGGGCAGGTAGCGGCGCCGACCCAGCATCGTCTCGGTGTAGCCTTCGCGGCGCGCACGCTCCACCACCTCGTGCAGGTAGTCGCGGACCCGGCCGAACTGGGCGAAGTAGTCGTCCATGAGGCCGCGGGCCTCCTCAGGCGTGACGCCAAGCTGCTGGGAGAGGCCAAAGGCGCTGAGACCGTAGGCCAACCCGTAGTTCATGGCCTTGATCTTGGCGCGGACCTGCGCATCGACCTCTTCGGCGGCGATCTTGAAAACCCGTGCGGCGATCTCGGCGTGGAAGTCGTGGCCGGTCTGGAAGGCGTCGATCAGCGCGGGGTCCTCGGAGAGGTGGGCCATGATGCGCAGCTCGATCTGGCTGTAGTCGGCGGTGAGCAGGGTGTCGAACCCTTCCCCCACCACGAATGCGCGCCGGATACGCCGCCCGGCGTCAGTGCGCACGGGGATGTTTTGCAGGTTCGGGTCGGCCGAGCTGAGCCGCCCCGTGGCGGCGACGATCTGGTTGAAGGTGGTGTGAATCCGCCCGTCGTCGGCGATGGTCTTGATCAGCCCCTCGACGGTGGTGCGCAGCTTGGTCTGGTCGCGGTGGCGCAGCAGGATGACGGGGAGCTGGTTGTCGGTCTGGGTGGCCAGCCACGCCAGCGCGTCGGCGTTGGTGGTGTAGCCGGTCTTGATGCGTTTGGTTTTGGGCAGCCCCAACTCGGTGAAGAGCACCTGCTGCAACTGCTTGGGCGAGCCCAGGTTGAACTCTCGGCCCAGGTAGCGGTGGGCCTCGTCGACGGCCTGGCGCACGGCTGCGGCGAACTCCTCCTCCAGAGCGTCAAGGTAGGCGCGGTCAGCCGCGATTCCGACGCGCTCCATGCCGGCCAGTACCCGCATCAGCGGCAGTTCCAGCTCGTGCAACAGTCGGGTGCCGCCGCGACGCTCCAGTTCAGCGTCGAGCGCGTCGGCCAGATCGAGGGTGGCGCGGGCGCGTAGGGCGAGGTCTTGGCGGGCGGCTTGCTCGCCGTCGCCCTCACCGGCCAGATCGAGGGTGAGTTGCCCACTGTCACCCTGTTCGTCGCCGAGTTCGCGGTTGAGATAGCGCAGGCACAGCTCGGCGAGGTCGAATCCGCGCTGTCCGGGAGCGACGAGGTAGGCGGCCAGGGCGGTGTCGCTGGTAAGACCGGCCAGCTCCCAGCCGCGGGCGGCTATGGCCAGCATGGGGCCCTTGGCGTCGTGGAGCGCCTTGGGCCGCTGGGGGTCGGCCAACCAGGCGAGGAGGGCGGCCTCGTCGGCGGCGTCGAGGGTGGTGGGATCGATGTGGGCTGCGGGGCCACCCGCCATCGCGATGGCCAGGCCGGTCAACTCCCCCGTACCGCCTCCCCAGCTTCCGTTGCAGGCGAGGCCGGCGCGGGCCGCGCCGGTGGCGTGGGCGGCGAGCCAGCCCGCGACCTCGCCGGTGCCCAGGGCGCTCAGCTCGACAGTGAAGCCCTCGCCCAGTTCGGCGCCGGCGGCGTCCTCCTCGCCGAGCACGGCGAACAGCCGGTCGCGCAGGGTGGAGGCGAACTCCAAGGTGTCGAACAGGGAGTTCACGCCGGCCCGGTCCCAGGAGTGGCCTTTGAGATCGTCAAGGCCGGCCCCCACCTCGACGTCGGTTGCGAGAACGTTGAGGCGTTGGTTGCGCAACACGCCGTCGAGGTGGTCGCGGAAGCTCTGCCCAGCCTTGCCGGTGACGTCGTCGGCGTGGGTGACCAGCTCGTCCAGGGAGCCGTACTTGGCGATCCACTTAGCGGCGGTCTTAGGACCCACGCCGGGTACGCCGGGCAGGTTGTCGGAGGGCTCCCCGACCAGTGCGGCCAAGTCGCGGTAGAGCTGCGGCGGCACCCCGTACTTGTCCTGGACCACCTCGGGAGTCATGCGGGCCAAATCCGAGGGGGTCTTACCGGGGTACAAGACGGTGCAGCGGTGGTTGATGAGTTGGAAGGCGTCGCGGTCGCCGGAGGCGATGAGGATCTCCATGTCGCGCGTGCCCGCCTGGGTGGCCAAAGTCGCGATGATGTCGTCGGCCTCGAAGCCGGCCACGGAGATGCTGGCGATGCCGAGCAGGCCGAGCAGCTCCTGGAGCAGGCTCACCTGGCTGGGAAACTGCGGCGGGATCTCGGCGCGGCCGGCCTTGTAATCGTCGTAGACCTTGTGGCGGAACGTGGGTTCGGAGCGGTCCCAGGCGACGGCGATGTGGGTGGGTTCCTCCTCCCGCAGCAGCTTGACGAGCATCGACGTGAAGCCGTAGACGGCGTTGGTGGACTGGCCGGTGCTCGTCGTGAACTTGTCGACGGGAAGCGCGTAGAACGCGCGAAAGGCCATGGAGTGGCCGTCGATCAGCAGCAGCCGCTGCCGAGGGGCCGATCCTCCGGCGGGGCCGGACGGGGCGGAACGTGTCTGCTCGGGGGTCGCCTGTGTCTTCACCACACAAGGAATCCTAGGATGCGGTGCGGACTTTTCGCTGAAGATAACCCCCTCGGTTCACGGTCGGGGCGGCCCCGGAATCGCACCGGCTGGCCGCCGCGGCTCGGCGCGCCGGAGCGGCACAGGAAGGGAAGCAGGCCATGGGAACCGACATCCAGGACCTCGACGGGGCTGAAGACATCACGGGGCACAGCGGTGCCCTGACACGCAAGATGGGAGTAGAGGTTCTGGAGGCCTCCGCCGAGCGGGTGGTGGGCCGCATGCCGGTCGCCGACAACACCCAGCCCTACGGCCTGCTGCACGGGGGTGCTTCGTGCGTACTGGCTGAGACGCTGGGCTCGATCGGCGCGGCGCTGTACGCCGGTGAGGGGCGCATCGCCGTGGGGATCGAGATCAACGCGACCCACCACCGCAGCGCGACCGAGGGGATGGTCACGGGGGTCGCGACGCCCGTGCACCAGGGCAGCACACTGAACACGTGGGAAATCGAGATCACCAACGACAGCGGACGTCGAGTGTGCACCGCCCGGCTGACCTGCATGCTGCGCTCCGCCGGCTAGCTGGGTGGCGCCCGGTTGGCAGCCGGGCGCCGCTTGTGCGGGGGTGTTTCTATGGGGTGATCAAGCGGGGTGAGAGCGGGTGGTGGTGTTCGGCTCGTGTCTCGATCACTCCACGATCTCAGCACCCCACAGAGCGGGCCACGCCTAGCGAACTTGCTGTTCGCTCGTGCCTCGATCGCTGCGCGATCTCGGCAGCCTAACGGGGGGCGGTGGTTGAGGCGCCAGGAAACGAGGCGCGTGGCCACAGGAGTGAAGGAACATCGCTCTCCCCCAAGACCTCGCCCTACCCCGGGGCCTCGCCCTAGCTCCGTTGCTCTGGCTCGGGGGCGTCGCTGTAGCGGGGGGTATAGCGATGGGCGGCGATCTCTCCGGGACGGTGGTGGGGTGTGGCACCCGCCCTCGGGCGCGGCTCCGCTTGCCGACGGGTGGTGAGCTTTCGGGGCCGGGCGGCAGGGGCGCGTCCGTCCCAGGGGCGGTCACTTGCTGGCAGGTGAGGCCCCAGAGGGGTGGCCACGACACCCGCCCCAGCCCACCCTGGGCTGTCGAGATCGCACAGCGATCAAGGCACGAGCGGCGGGAAACACCACACGTCCTTCTCACCTCAAACCCACGCCGCGCCGCGGCCCCCGCGGAGGTGAGGCGGTGCTTGCAGCAGATGACGGGAGAGACACCATGCCTGGAGCCGGGACCCTGCTCAACGCCGTGGCGATCGTGCTCGGAGCCACGGTGGGGCTGGTGTTGGGCAACCGGCTGCCTGAGCACACCCGCGGTGTCGTCACCGACGCTTTAGGGCTGTTGGTGTTACTCATCGCGGCGACGAACGCCGCCAGCGTCGTCGACCCCGCGCTGACCGCGCGGGTGGGGTCGACCGCGCCCATGCTCATCGTGCTGGGGGCACTGCTCATCGGTGGGATCGCCGGTTCCCTGCTGCGCGTGGAGGAACGACTGGAGCGACTGGGGGTGCTGCTGCGGCGTGCGCTCGTTGGGCGCCGCTCCGCAGCGGCGCAGGAGCCGGTGGTGGAGCCGGACGGCCCCGCTGAGGGTCCGGGGGCGGCGCGCCGCCCCGCCAGCGGCACCGAGCGCTTCGTGGCGGGGTTCGTCAGCTCCTCGCTGGTTTTCGTCGTGGGCCCCCTGGCGATCCTTGGCGCGCTCAGTGACGGCCTGGGCCATGGCATTGAACAGCTCGCCCTCAAGTCGGCCCTGGACGGGGTCGCGGCTGTGGCCTTCGCCGCCGCGCTGGGTGCCGGGGTGCTGCTGTCGACGGTTGCCGTCGTGGTCTACCAGGGGGCTTTCACGCTGCTGGGGGTCGCGTTGGGCAACGTCTTACCTGAGGCTCATATTGCGGCGCTGACCGCAACCGGGGGGTTGTTGCTGGCCGGTACGGGGCTGCGGCTGCTGCGGCTGCGCTCCATACCGGTGGCTGACATGCTGCCCGCGCTGTTGGTGGCTCCGGTGCTGACGGCCGTGGTGGCGGCGGTGTGAGGCGGGCCGGCCGCGGCCACGGCGGGCGGGGCACCGTGCAGCACTGTAAAAACGTGAGGCTCGCCATGAAACATGACTACGGGAAAATAACAGCATGACGGAGAGTTGGCAGCGACATATACGGCGAGGTTCCTGTAAGGGATTTTCTGTGCTTAAGCTCCGCTAACGCCCTTAGTTGCGTCAATGACAGTCAAAACGCGACCAAGGGGCGGGTGTGATACGCGACTCGCGCACGTTGAACGGAGAGAGCCGGATGCCAAGGAACAAGGCCCTCAGCCTCACGGCGGTAGCCGCGGCCATGGCCCTAGGACTGACCGCCTGCGGCGGCGGAGGAACCGAAAGTTCTGGAGAGGGCGAGAGTTCGGGCAGCGAGGCGGAACCGCTACAGCTCGGTTACGTCTTTCCCGAGACAGGTGACCTGTCCTTCCTCGGCCCTCCCCAAATCGAGGCCGCCGGGATGGCAATGCAGGAGATCAACGACGCTGGCGGGGTGCTCGACCAGGAGCTTCCCGAGATCCTCAGCGGCGACGAGGCCAACGATGCCGCGCAGGCCAACGAAGCGGCCAGCCGCCTGCTCGACCAGGACGTCGACGCCATCATGGGCGCTGCCGCCTCTGGTATGACGATGGCCATCATCGATAAGGTCACGGGCGCGGAAGTGGTCCAGTGCTCCGGGTCCAATACGGCGCCGCCCCTGAGCGACTATGACGACGGCGGCTACTACTTCCGGACCGCCCCCAGCGACGCCCTGCAAGGCCCGATCCTGGCCGACACCATCTTGGGCGACGGTCACCAGAGCGTGGCCATCACCTACCGGGCCGATGACTACGGTGAGGGGCTGGCCAACTCGGCCGCCGACGCGCTGGAGCAGGCCGGGGCGCAGGTGACGTTGCAGGAGGGATACGACCCCAAGGCGTCCAACTTCGACTCGGTCGTCAATGCGATCGCCAACTCCGACGCCGAGGCCGTGCTGATGGTCTCCTTCGAGGAGGGCGTCCAGATCATCCAGGGGCTGCTGGAAGCCGGAATCGCAGCCGACCAGATGTACAGCGCCGACGGTCTCAACGACGAAACGCTGGCGGAGAAGGTTGACGAGGCGAACCCCAGCGCCATCTCCGGGTTCAAGGGGACCGCTCCGAACGTGGACAACGCCGAGTTCACCGAGCGCTTGCAGGAGTTCGCCCCAGATCTGGAGGTCTTCCAGTTCGGCCCGCAGGTCTATGACTGCGTCATGCTGACGGCGCTGGCCGCCGAGCAGGCGGGCAGCACCGACCCGGCAGAGTTCGCCGACGACATGGTCAGTGTCTCCAAGGAAGGCGAGCAGTGCAGCGGCTTCGCCGAGTGCCGCGACCTCATCGCCGAGGGCACCGACATCGACTACGAGGGGGCCAGCGGCTCCATCGACTTCGACGACAACGGTGACGTCACCTCGACGTCGATCATGGTCTACGGCTTCAACTCCGACGGTGAGCACGAGGCGCTCGACTACGTCGATACCGGCACAGAGTGACCGCCGGCTAGCCGGTTGCTCTCACCACGCGGGGCCCGCACCGAAACGGTGCGGGCCCCTTTAGTGCCCGGTGGGTGTGCGGACTCCGGAGGCGCCCGCACACCCACCGCCCGTGCGACGGGCCTAGGAGGCTTGAGCGAGCGTGCCCAGGTACAGCTCGATCACCTCAGGGTCGTGCAGCAATTGGGCGCCGGTCCCGGTGTGGGCGTCGACCCCCTGGTCGAGCACGTAGCCACGGTCACAGATCTGGAGGCAGCGCCGGGCGTTTTGCTCCACCATGACCACCGAGACGCCGGTGGCGTTGATCTGACGCACGCGCTGAAACACCTCGTCCTGGTAGATCGGGGACAGGCCGGCGGTGGGCTCGTCGAGCAGCAGCACCGAAGGTTCCATCATCAGGGCTCGCCCCATGGCGACCATCTGGCGCTCGCCGCCGGAGAGCGCCCCCGCCTTCTGCCCGCGGCGCTCGGCCAGTAGCGGGAAGAGGTGGGCCACGGCGGTGAAGCGGCTGCGAAACGTCTTGGGGCGCAGGTAGACGCCCATCTGTAGGTTCTCTTCCACCGTGAGGGTGGGGAAGACGTTGTTGCTTTGGGGCACATAGCCCACACCGCGTGAGACCAGTTCGTGGGCGGTGCGGTTGACGATGCTGTGCCCGTTCAGGGTGATGGAGCCGCTGCGCACCGGGATCAGTCCGAAAACCGTCTTGATCAGGGTGGATTTGCCGGCGCCGTTGGGGCCGATGACACCGACGACCTCACCTTGGGCCAGCGTGAGGTTGCACCCGTTGAGGATGTTGACTTCCGGGACGTAGCCGGCGACCACATCGGTGGCGGTGAGCAGGAGGTCGCCGGGCTGGTTGGGCGCGGCCGGCTCGGACGGCGCCCCCTCGTGACTCTTGGGAGAGTGCTCGCTCAACGGTCCTCCTCCCCGGCGGCTCCGGCGTCGCCGTCGCTGCCCGGCTCGTCGTGATGGGCGCCCAGATAGGCGTCGATCACGCTGCGGTTGGAGCGGATGTCTTCCGGCCGCCCCTCGGCGATGGTGCGCCCTTCGGCCAGTACCACGATCCAGTCGCTGATGCCCATGATGACGTCCATGTCGTGTTCGACGAAGAGTACGGTCACTCCCTCGTCGCGCAGGCGGGTGATGTGGTCCAGCAGCGATTCCACCAGTGCCGGGTTCACGCCGGCCATCGGCTCGTCGAGCATGATCATGGCGGGGCGGGTCATCAGGGCGCGGGCCATCTCCAACAGCTTGCGTTGGCCGCCGGAGAGGCTGCCGGCCATCTCGTCGCGCATGGGCAGGAGGTTGAAGCGCTCTAGCAGCTCTTCTGCGCGCGCGATGTTGGCCTGCTCCTGGCTACGCCAGCCCAGGCGCGCCAGGGCGTTCCAGGCGCGGCTGAGCGGCTGTGAGGCCCCACCGGCCGCATCCGGGGCGCCGGTTTCGACGGTGGTGCGGGCGGCGCGGCTGCCCCACCGCAGGAAGGCGCCCCAGAGCCGCTCGCCTCGCTGGTTTGGTGCCGCCAACAGCATGTTCTCCATCACCGTCAGCCGCGTCAGCGCCTTGGTGAGCTGGAAGGTGCGGACCATGCCCCGGCGGGCCACCTGGTGTCCGCTCATGCCGCTGACCCGGCGACCGTTGAAGGACCACGTACCCGTCCCGAGACGGTCAAAGCCGGTGAGCAGGTTGAACAACGTGGATTTGCCGGCGCCGTTGGGGCCGATCAGGGCGGTGATCGTGCCCCGCTGCACCTCCAGGTGCGCCACGTCGACGGCGGTGAGCCCGCCGAAGGAGCGCCGGATTCCGGTGGCGGTGAGGATGGGGGCGGGTTTGGCCACACCGGGCTGGGCCGCCACGCCGGCCATGAGGTCGGCCGCGGCCGGCGAGCTCGTCGTCTCACTTGACATTGACCAGCATCTCCTTGCGATTTCCGACGATTCCCTGGGGCCGGGCCACGATCAGCAGCACGAGCACGAGGCCCACCACCGCGTGGCGCAATCCCCCGATGTCAGCGCTTTGGAGGAAGGGGAGCAGGCCCTCGCCGGCCATGGAGCGCAACAGCTCGTCGAACACGGTGAGTAGGAACCACATGGTCATCGCGCCGATTACCGGCCCTAGGGTTCGTCCCGCCCCGCCCAGCAGCAGGATCGCCCACAGGTAGAAGGAAACCTGGGGCATGAACTGGTCGGGCACGATGGTCTGCTGGTGCAGCGCGATCATGGCACCGGCGAGGGCTCCGAACACTCCGCCCAAGATCAGGCTCTGGATCTTGTAGACGAAGACGTTCTTGCCGAGGCTGCGCACGGCGTCCTCCTCCTCGCGGATGCCCTTGATCACCCGGCCCCACGGGCTGTGGATCAGCAGCCACATCACGGCCGAGGCCAGCGCCACCAGCCCCCACGCCCACAGCATCAGCCACAGTTCGTCGCCGGCGAACGACAGTTCCCCCAGCTCGTATCGGCCGGAGAGCGGGTTGGCGGCGTAGAAGCCATCGGCGAAGTCCTGCAAACCGTAGACGCCGCCGGTGATGTCGCGCGCGAACGGTGCCCGGTAGACCAACCGGGCGACCTCGGCCACTGCGATCGTGGAGATCGCCAGGTAGTCCGAGCGCAGCCGCAGCGTGGGCACGCCCAGCAGCAGGGCCATCACGATGGCGCAGCCGATGCTGGCGAGGAAACCGACCCACAGCGGCTGGCCGAAGGTCGTCACGCTGACCGCCATACCGTAGCCGCCCACCAGCATGAAGCCGACCTGGCCGAAGTTGAGCAACCCGGTATAGCCGAAGTGCATGTTGAGGCCGATGGCCGCCAACGCATAGACCGCCGCGATCGGTCCGATGGCCGACTCGACGGCCGTGGACAGGATGAAGATGATGTCCATCGTCGCCTCCTAGCCGACCCGCTCACGGCGGCCGAAAATGCCTTGTGGCCGCAACAGCAACACCAGGATCATGATCGCCAGAGCCCAGACGTTCATGAGTTGCGGCGGGAACCACAACGTCGACAACTGGGCCACGAGGCCGATGACGAGCCCGCCGGCCATGGCGCCGTAAGCGGTGCCCAAACCTCCCAGAATGACCGCGGCGAACATCAGCAGCAGCAGGTGGAAGCCCATTTGCCAGTGCACGATCTGGTTCAGGCCGGCGAAGACGCCGCCTAGCGCTGCGAGCGCGCCGCCCAGCGTCCACACGTACAGCGTGACTCGTTCGACGTCGATGCCGGAGGACTCGGCGAGGTCCCGATTGTCGGAGACGGCGCGCATGGCCTTGCCGATGCGGGTGAATTGCAGCATCAGCCCCACGCCGACCAGCACGAGGATGGCGAGCAGCACCAGGGTGAGATCGCGGGGGGTGATGGCGAGCGCCCCCAAGGTGAGGGAGTCTTGGAGCTCGTACTCGTCGTAGGTCTGGCGATCGGCGCCGAAGATGACGAGGAACAGATGGCGCAGCAGCAGGGACAGGCCGATGGAGACGATGAACATCTGGATCAGGGCGACGTTGCGCCGGCGCAAGGGACGCCAGATGAAGCGGTCAAGTCCGGCGCCGAGGCCCGCTCCCAGCACCACAGCCACCACGGTCGCCGCCACCAACGGGATCGAGTCGAAGATACCGATGGTGCTGAACAGCAGCGCCATCATGGCGCCGAAGGTGACCATCTCACCGTTGGCGAAGTTGATCATCCGGGTGGTGCCGAAGATGAGCGACAGGCCGACCGAGGAAATGGCGATGATCAGCCCGTAGATAACACCTTCGAGGGCGAGTTGGAGGAACGTGGTGCCGAACGACGTTTGGGCCCCGCCCTGAGATCCCGCGGCGGTGTCGGGATCGTCGGACTCGCTGCCGGTGGCGGTTGGGGAGCCGGCTGCGGTGGTGGGCGCTGTAGCGCTGTCGCTGGGAGACTGGTTCTGCTGTCCGGCTTCGACTAAGCGAAAGATCGCGAGCTGCTCCTCGCCGGGGTCCACGGGTAAGCCCGTCAGCTCGTGCCCCGGCGGATCAGCGACGGCGAACTCCTCGGGCACGGACCCTTGGTCCAGCACGACGCGGTACTCCCCCGGGCCGGGGAGGGCCACTTCCCATTTGCCTTCAGCGTCGGTGGTCGCCGCGCCGATCTCCGCGTCTTCCCGATAGACCGTGAGTTCGATACCTTCAACGGCCTCGGGAATGCGGATCTCGCCGTGCAGCGTCTCACCACCTTGAGTGTCTGCCACTGCCACGGCCGAAGGCGCCAGGGTGCCGGCGAGAACGGCGAGCAGCACAGTCACGAGGCGTCTGCGCACACGTGCTCCTTGCGCAATTCCTTGTCGGATATAGATGGATTCCGGCAGGTTGCCGGTTTTGCCAGTAGGTGGCGAGAGTTTAGCCCGGTTTAGCGTGTTGATTCAGCATGGCTAAAGGCACGTGATCCAACCGTCACGGCTTTGTAGGCGTCCGTGATGCGAGATCGCGCCGTCGTGAGACTCCGCGGCCTGGTGCACGGGCGGCCAACGGCCGAACGCGGAACGTATTGCGCAAGGGTATGGAGGCACACGTGTGGGGGCTTGGCCACCTTGGTGGCCAAGCCCCCACACGCCCGGCTCAACGCTGGCCCCCTCAATCGCCGAGGGAACAGCCGACGGCCGGTCCGGGACTCACAGGGTCACTGTTGTTCGGTAAGGGTCTCGATGACGGTCTCGGCGACCTTGCGCATCGTCAGCCGGCGATCCATGGAGTTCTTCTGAATCCACCGGAACGCCTCAGGCTCGCTGAGCCCGTGGCGATTTTGGAGCAGTCCCTTGGCTCGTTCGACGAGCTTGCGGGTCTCCAGCCGTTCATTTAGCCCCGTGACCTCTGCCTCCAAGGCCGTCAACTCGGTGTAGCGGCTGACCGCCATCTCGACCGCAGGCACCAGATCGGACTTGTTGAACGGCTTGACGAGGTAGGCCATAGCCCCGGCATCGCGCGCCCGTTCCACCAACTCACGCTGGGAGAACGCCGTGAGGATCACAACGGGGGCGATGCGTTCGGCAGCGATGCGCTCAGCAGCGGAGATACCATCGAGCACGGGCATCTTGATGTCGAGGATGACGAGATCGGGCTTCAACTCCGTGGCGAGGCGGACCGCGGTCTCACCATCCCCAGCTTCTCCCACAACGGCATAACCGTCCTCCTCAAGCATCTCCTTGAGGTCCAGTCGGATCAGGGCCTCGTCTTCCGCGATCACCACGCGGCTCTGCGTCTGCGTCACGCACATGAGGGTACCGAGATCCGCTAGGATGAGAGGCATCGCCTTGGTTACGACCGCGTCGGCGAACGGCTGATATCGTGCGTTCAGCCGGTGCCGCAAGGCGTATCACGGTGAGCGGAGGTCTTAGGCGACCACCGTCTGCCAGCCCCGGTAGCCCAATAGGCAGCAGGCAATCGATTCAAACTCGATCCAGTGTGGGTTCGAGTCCCACCCGGGGTACCCAGCACAACCATCCACATCTCCCAGCCACCTTCGGGTGGCTTTTTTCATATCCACTGCGGCTGGTCTCTCGCCGAGACGCCCGCAGGCGGACGGCCCCACTGATCCCCCACCCCCGCCGATGACGGCGGGAGCCGCCCCCTTACCCTGACTGAATAATTCTCAATGGAATTCTTCGCCGCAATCCCACCGCCGGGATAGCCTGAGGCGGTCACATCCCGGATACAACCTGGGCACAACCCGCAGGTTCGGGCCCCACAGTGGCGCCGCATCATCGATCCTGAGAGACGAGGCAGTCCGTTGGATCGTGTCGGGCGGGACACCGCGTCCCCGCCGCGGCCCGCGTGAAGGGGGTGTGGGGTGTTCACCGCGGTGACCGGCGTCGTGGGCGGCCTAGCGATCGTCGCTTGGGCCGTGGTGGCCTGGGCCTCAAGACGTTGCCGCGCCTGGCTGATGGCGCCCCTGGCGGTACTCATCGTCGGCCTGGTCGTCTTCTCTCAGCCCGGCTGGGCGCTGTTGCCGATCGTGGCGCTGGGCACCGGCTCGTTTGCTGAACTGGTTGTTGGCGGGCGGGAGGCACCGACCCTCTACACCAAGGTGCCTGAGGCTCCACTGAGCACTGAGCGGTGGGCAGCCGCGGTCGCCGCCCCCTTCCGCGTCGCCTTAGCCGAACCGTGGGATGTGGTGGTACGCCCCCAACTGCGGCGGCGCTACCGCACGGTGTTCCGGCGGGAGTGGGGCATCGTGGACCGGGCGGGCTTGCTGGCCACCGTGGACCGGGTCTGGGAGGAGCTCCACGCCCAACCCAGCGCCGATCTCGTGGTGAATTTGCAGGCGGGCACCGCCCACAGCAGCGACAGCGCCGAGGGGCAGGCAGGCTCCACCGAGACGATCCAGCTGAGCAGCGATCAGGTCAGGCGGTTGCGAGAGATCACCGACGCCGACGAGGGATCGACGACGGTCGTCATCGCTGCCTACCAGTGGTGGAAGTCGGTGCACTTGATCAGGCTGGCCTGCGGCGGGGCCACGCTGGACTGGCTGAGTCCCGCCGAGACGCAGAACCTGCTGCGGCGGGTCGCCTCGGACCTACAGCGGCGCTACGCGAGCTGGCGCCAGTTGGCCGAGGCGTTCCACGGCGGCTATCTCCTGTGGCGCGAGGGCTCCGACGAGGGCGACCGGATCTGGACCGCGCTGGGGCTGCTCACGCGCGACCCGGCAAGCCCATGGAACCTGCTGCCCTGGGACATGCCACTGGAACGCAGCAGCCACGAATCCGGGATTTCCAGCGCGCAGCCGCGCTGACGCCGGTGTCGACTGTCGGCCTCCCGTGGCAGGCGTGGGAGGCACGCCTCGCGAACCGAGGAGAGACGGAACCCACCCGTGGCGGCGTCTCAGGCCATGAAAGCCCCACAAAGCCATAGCCAGCGCCACACGCGGCCAGAAACGGGGGGCGCACCACCGTTCACGCCCTATCGCGGCAGCGCCCGCCCCAGAGGCGGCCAACCCCAGGTGTGAAACCCGGGGTCTGTGCCGCCAGGGGTGTTTGATTAATGCAGGTGAGCGATGGCGTCACCGATGCGGTGCACCCGCAGGGAGTTGGTAGATCCGGGCGTGCCCGGCGGGCTGCCCGCGACGATGACGACCTTGTCTCCCTTTTGGTAGAGGTCCATGTCCAGGAGCTTGGTCTCAACCTGCCGGACCATCTCGTCAGTGTGGTCGACCCAGGGCACGCAATAGGTGTCGACGCCCCAGGTCAGCGCGAGCTGACACCGTGTGTCGCTTTGGGTGGTGAAGGCCATCAGCGGAACAGGGGAACGGTAGCGGGCGAGCCGGCGGGCGGTCTCTCCCGTCATGGTGAACGCGATCAGGGCCTTGGCCCCGACGGTGGCGCCCACCTCGGCAGCAGCGCGCGCGATGGAGCCGCCGGTGGTCTCGGGGATACGGTCAAGGATATGGGAGGCACGCAGCGACTCCTGCTCGGCCGCCGCCACGATCCGGGCCATGGTCTCGACGGTTTCGACGGGGTAGTCGCCAACACTGGTCTCACCGGAGAGCATCACCGCGTCAGTGCCGTCGAGGACGGCGTTGGCGACGTCGGAGGCCTCCGCCCGGGTGGGTCTAGGCGCGTTGATCATCGACTCCAACATTTGGGTGGCGACGATGACCGGCTTGGCCTTGTCGCGGCAACGCTCGATGGCGCGCTTTTGCACCATCGGAACGTTTTCCAGCGGCAGTTCGACACCCAGATCGCCCCGGGCGACCATGACGCCGTCAAAGACCTCGATGATGTCGTGGAGACGCTCGACGGCCTGAGGCTTCTCGATCTTTGCGATGAGGGGCACGCGCACGCCCACCTCATCCATGATCTTGTGAACGTCCTCGGCGTCGGCGGGGCTGCGTACGAACGACAGCGCCACGATGTCGACGCCTTGGTTCAAAGCCCACCGCAGATCTTCCTCGTCCTTGTCGGTCAAGGCGGGGACGCTGACAGCCACTCCGGGAAGGTTGAGCCCCTTGTGGTTGGAGACGGTACCCCCGATGAGCACCCGGGTGTGGACATCGGTGCTGGACGTCTTGACGCACTCCAGCACGACACGGCCATCGTCGATGAGAACGCGGTCACCGGGACGGACGTCGCCTGGCAGGCCCTTGTAGGTCGTGGACACCCGGTGCCGATCACCGGCGACGTCGTCGACGGTGACGGTGAACTCATCCCCAGGGTGCAGTTCGACGGGTCCGTCGGCGAACCTGCCCAACCGGATCTTGGGTCCCTGGAGATCAGCGAGGATGCCCACGGCGCGGCCTGAGGCTTTAGCTGCCGCGCGCACGTTCTCATAACTGGCTCGGTGATCTTCGTGCGTACCGTGGCTGAGATTGAGTCGCGCTACGTCTAGCCCAGCGTCGACGAGCTCGCGGATACGTTCCTGGCTCGACGTCGCCGGACCGAGGGTCGCGACGATTTTTGCTCGACGTGTCACGCTACATACTTTAGAGCTTTTTGGCTGTGGACTGGTCTAAACCAGGTTGCGAGTAAGCGTCAGCGAGCCGGCTAGTCAGCGAAAACCTCGATGGCACTCTTAGTGAAGGATGGGAGAGCGCCGGGGCGACGGCTGGTGAAGAGCGGGTTGGGTCCGGGTGAACAAGTCCAGACCTCCTGGTCCAGCCTGCGCAGCGGCATCCGTAACGCCAGGGCGCAGGCTGGACCAGGAGGCGCGGATGCGAGCGCACACCACGTCGTCCTCGCTCGGGGCCGACGTGGGCAGCCTGCGACCTACACCGCCCGTGGATCGCCGAGATTTTCGGAGATGCGGCCGTAGGCGCGCAACGTGAGCAGCCGCTGTAGGGTGACGGCGCCCCGCCATTCCGGTGTCGCGGCCGGGCACCAGGTGTCCCAGGTGAAGTGCCAGCCACCGTCGGTGTCCTGGGATGTGAGCAGCGCGTCAAGGTGGGCGCCGATCTCGGCGTCGGTGAAAAGCTGACGCGCGATGTGGCCGGGGTGGACAGCGATGTCGAGGGGGGTGTGGACGTGCCCGCTGGCGTACGGGTCGAGTTCGATGACGGCGCGGATTCTGGGCGCCAGACGGGCGAACTCGGCTTTGGCGCGAGGGCGGTTGGGTGCGTGCTGCAAAAACGTGCACACCGCGATGGCCTCTTCGGGGTCGGTCCAGCGCAGGCCACGGATGTGGGTCCAGGAGAACGCGGTGGCGCGGTCACGCCAGGAGTGGCTGACGTGGTGCTTGTGCAGCAGGCCAGCGATCGCGGCGGTGGGGGCGAGGGTGCCGCTGAAGTCCGCATGGTCGCGCCACCATGGGGCCGCCTCGGTGTGGCGGACAGTGGGCAGCACAGGAGGCACGCCGCCGTTGGAGCGGGTGACGCTGGTGAGGTAGGTGCCGGCCTCGGTGGCGAGTTCCCGTGGCAAGGGGCCGAGTTCGTCGAGGACACGTAAGGCGAACTCGACGGCCCGAGGCTGGCTGCCGTGCCCACGTAAGTCGGGCTCCAGGCCGTTGCCGTAGCCACCGTCGACGTTGCGGTAGGCGTCGAGCACCGTGCGCACTGGTTCGGCCGGACCGTTGTGGAAGTGAAACGCGAACCGGTGGCGGTCGAGCAGTCGGGCGTTTCGACTGACGAAGTGTTCTGCCGCGTGCAAGATATCCGAGGTCACAGTGGTCATATGGGAAACCTACGCTGACCGCGGATTACTCAAACATACCTGGACAGCGCCACTTTGAGGCATGTTTTCGCAGCTCATCACCTCATCTGCGGAGGAGTCGGGCATGCGGGACCGGCGAATCCCAACGGTTTCTTAACGGTGCAGGACGGATCTTTCGCGGCGCGAGCGTGAGTTGACAAGACGCAGTACCACGCCACCCCAGGAGACGGCGACCACGACCCCGACGAGCACTTGGACGAGGAGAAGGTGCTGCTCGGGATAGATGACGCCGGTGAGGTAGTGGTCGATGAAGCCTCCCGGGTGCAGCCCGGCCTCGCCGGCGCGCATCCGCGCCCAGTTCTCGACGTAGGTGAGGGGACAAGTCCAGCCGATGACGACGATGCCCAACCCGTAGGCGGCACACGCCAGGTGGGGCCAGAACGCCCGGGGCCACTTCCAAGCGAGGAAGCCGCCGAGGAGCACATAGACCAGGAACGAGAAGTGCGCTACGGCGGCGGCATCGGCAAGGACCCGGTACCCCATATTTCGACTGTACCGGCCCGGTTTGCGCATCGGCCGCGCCTCGTGCTGTGCCGCGAGAGGACTGGCGAAAATACCGGGGGAGTCCTGGTGCCCGCCCCCGTCGCGGGGCGGGCACCGCTACCGTGACCGGTTAGGTCAGGGGACGTTCGGTGGGCGGGATGATCGCGGGCAGGTTGCTGTCGCCGCTGAGGAAGCGGTCGACGCCGGCGGCGGCGGAGCGCCCCTCAGCGATGGCCCAGACGATGAGCGACTGGCCACGCCCCATGTCGCCGGCGCAGAAGACGCCGTCGACGGTGGTGGCGTAGTCGCTGTCGCGGACGACGTTGCCGCGCCCGTCGAGTTCGACGCCGAGCTGCTCGATCATGCCTTCGCGCTGGGGCCCCACGAACCCCATGGCCAGCAGGACCAGATCGGCGGGGATCTCGCGCTCGGTACCTTCGATGGGCTCAAAGCCCTTGTCGGTGCGCTTGACTTCGACCAGCTTCAGGGCCCGCACCCGCCCCTGCTCGTCTCCGAGGAACTCGGCGGTGTTGACGGAGTAGACGCGCTCACCGCCCTCCTCGTGGGCGGTGGAGACGCGGTAGAGCATGGGGTAGGTCGGCCATGGCTGGCCGGCGGGGCGCTCCTTGGGAGGCTTGGGCATGATCTCCAACTGGGTGACCGAGGCCGCTCCCTGGCGGTGGGAGGTCCCAAGGCAGTCGGCGCCGGTGTCGCCGCCGCCGATGATGACGACGTGCTTGCCCTCGGCGGTGACGGGCGGCTGGGTGTAGTCGCCCTCCTGCACCCGGTTGGCCAGGGGCAGAAACTCCATGGCCTGGTAGATGCCCGACAGTTCGCGGCCGGTGGCCGGCAGATCGCGTGAGGCGGTCGCGCCTCCCGCGAGCAGCACGGCGTCGTGCTCGGTGCGCAACTGTTCCACCGTGATGTCCACCCCGATGTTGACCCCGGGACGGAACTGGGTGCCTTCGGCGCGCATCTGTTCGAGGCGGCGGTCAAGATGGCGCTTTTCCATCTTGAACTCGGGGATGCCGTAGCGCAGCAGCCCGCCGATACGGTCGGCGCGCTCGTAGACGGTCACGTCGTGGCCGGCGCGGGTGAGCTGCTGGGCCGCGGCCAGCCCCGCCGGGCCGGAGCCGACGACAGCCACGCTCTTGCCGCTGCGGGTTTCGGGCGGCTGCGGGCGGACCCACCCCTCCTCCCACGCGCGGTCAATGATGCTGACCTCGATGTTCTTGATGGTCACCGCGGGCTGGTTGATGCCGAGCACACACGCCGATTCGCACGGGGCCGGGCACAGCCGGCCGGTGAACTCGGGGAAGTTGTTGGTGGCGTGCAGCCGTTCGATGGCCTCGCCCCAGTCGTGGCGGTAGACGAGGTCGTTCCACTCGGGGATGAGATTGCCCAGGGGGCAGCCGTTGTGGCAGAACGGGATGCCGCAGTCCATGCAGCGCGCGGCTTGCTTTTCGACCTTGCTGTGGTCAAAGTCCTCGTAGACCTCGCGCCAGTCCTGGATTCGGATGTCCACCGGGCGGCGCTGGGGCAGCTCGCGCTCGGTGATGTTGAGGAACCCCTTCGGGTCGGCCATTGTTGGATCTCCCTCCTTTCGTTACCCGATGAGCCGATCAGGACTGCGCAGCGGCCATGATGGCCTCGTTGACGTCTTTGCCCTCGCGCTCGGCTTCGGCGCGGGCGTTGAGGACCCGCTTGAAGTCGCGCGGCATGACCTTGCCGAAACGCTCGATCGCGACGTCGATGTCGGCGAGCAACTGCTGGGCGCGCGTGGAGCCGGTCTCGGCGACGTGGCGGCGGAGCACGTCCTCCAAAAACTCCCGGTCGGTGTCGTCGAGCGGGTCGAGGTCGACCATCTCGTGGTTGACGCGACCGGGGTCCAAGTCGAGGACGTAGGCGATGCCGCCCGACATGCCCGCGGCGAAGTTGCGGCCCGTGGAGCCCAAGATGACGGCGCGACCGCCGGTCATGTACTCACAGCCGTGGTCGCCGACCCCTTCGACGACGGCCAACGCCCCGGAGTTACGCACGCAGAACCGCTCTCCCACGACTCCGCGCAGGAAGACCTCGCCGCCGGTGGCGCCGTAGGCGATGACGTTGCCGGCGATGATGTGCTCCTCGGCGGGGAAGGGAGCCTGCTCCTCAGGCCGGACGATGATGCGCCCCCCGGAGAGGCCCTTGCCGACGTAGTCGTTGGCGTCCCCCACGAGGCGCAGCGTGACCCCGGTGGGCACGAAGGCGCCGAAGGACTGCCCGGCCGATCCGGTGAAGGTGATGTCGATGGTGTTGTCGGCCAGGCCGGCGGCCCCGTAGCGCTTGGTCACCTCGTGGCCGAGCATGGTGCCGACCGTACGGTTGACGTTGCGGACGGGCAGGTCCAGCTTGAGGGGCTCGGCGTACTCCAACGCGCCCTCGGAGAGCTGGATGAGGGTGTTGTCGAGCGCCTTCTCCAGACCGTGGTCTTGGCCTCGCACCTGGCGGCGGTGGTCACCGTCCCAGGGCTGCACCTCGTGCAGCACCGGGGTGAGGTCCATGCCGTTGGCCTTCCAATGGTCGACGGCCTGGGTGGTGTCGAGCATCTCCACGGCGCCGATAGCCTCGTCCAGGCTGCGGAAGCCCAGCGCGGCGAGGTACTCGCGCACCTCCTCGGCGACGAATTCGAAGAAGTTGACCACGAAATCGGCCTTGCCCGTGTAGCGCTGGCGCAGCTCAGGGTTTTGCGTGGCCACACCGACGGGGCAGGTGTCGAGGTGGCACACCCGCATCATGATGCAGCCCGAGACCACCAGCGGGGCGGTGGCGAACCCGAACTCCTCGGCGCCCAGCAGCGCGGCGACGATGACGTCGCGGCCGGTCTTGAGCTGACCGTCGGTTTGCACGACGATCCGGTCGCGCAGCCCGTTGCGTAGCAGGGTCTGCTGCGTCTCGGCCAGCCCCAGTTCCCAGGGGGTGCCGGCGTGCTTGAGCGAGGTCAGCGGCGAGGCGCCGGTGCCGCCGTCGTGTCCGGAGATGAGGACGACGTCGGCGTGGGCCTTGGAGACCCCGGCCGCGACCGTGCCCACACCGGCCTCCGAGACCAGCTTGACGTGGATTCGCGCCTCAGGGTTGGCGTTTTTGAGGTCGTGGATGAGCTGGGCGAGGTCTTCGATGGAGTAGATGTCGTGGTGGGGCGGCGGCGAGATGAGGCCCACACCGGGCGTGGAGTGCCGGGTACCGGCGATCCAGGGGTAGACCTTGTGGCCGGGGAGCTGGCCGCCCTCACCGGGCTTTGCCCCCTGGGCCATCTTGATCTGGATGTCGTCGGAGTTGGTGAGGTAGTGCGAGGTCACCCCGAACCGCCCTGAGGCCACCTGCTTGATGGCGCTGCGGCGCAGGTCGCCGTTGGCGTCGGGGGTGAACCGCCGCTCGTCCTCACCGCCTTCACCGGTGTTGGACTTGCCGCCCAGCCGGTTCATGGCGATGGCCAGCGTCTCGTGGGCCTCCTCGGAGATGGAGCCATACGACATCGCGCCGGTGGAGAAGCGCTTGACGATCTCCGATACCGGCTCGACCTCCTCGATCGGAACGGGCTCGCGTACGCCTTCCTTGAGCTGGAACAGCCCGCGCAGCGTCATGAGGTTCTCGGCCTGGTGGTCGACCTTGGAGGTGTACTCCTTGAAGATCTCGTAGCGGCGCGTGCGGGTGGAGTGCTGGAGCTTGAAGACGGTCTCGGGGTTGAACAGGTGCGGTTCGCCCTCGCGGCGCCACTGGTACTCACCGCCCACCTCCAGCCGACGGTGATCGGCGGGGTTGGTGGCGTAGGCCCGGGCGTGCCGGATACGAACCTCTTCGGCGAGGACGTCGAAGCCCACGCCGCCCAAGCGCGAGGTGGTCCCGGTGAAGCAGCGGTCGATCACCTCCGGGCCAAGACCGAGCGCCTCGAAGATCTGCGCACCGGTGTAGGAGCTGACCGTGGACACGCCCATCTTGGACATGATCTTCAAGACCCCCTTACCGAAGGCCTTGATGGCGTTACGGGCCGCCTTGTCGGTGTCGACGCCCTCGATGATGCCGCGTGTGACCAGGTCGCGGACAGTGCTCAACGCAAGGTAGGGGTTGACCGCGGAGGCGCCGTAGCCCAGCAGCAGCGCCACGTGGTGGCATTCGCGGGCGTCGCCGGTCTCCACGACGAGGCCGACCTCGGTGCGGGTCTTCTCGCGCACCAGGTGGTGGTGGACCGCACCGGTCAGCAGCAGCGACGGGATGGGGGCGCGCTCGGCTGAGGCGCCACGGTCGCTGAGGACGATGATGTGGGCACCGTCGGCGATAGCGGCCGACACCTCGGCGCAGATCTCGTCGAGGCGCTGTGACAGGGCGAGGCCGCCCCCGGCGACCTGATAGGTGCCGGTCACGGTGTGAGCGCGAAACGCCGGGTTGCCGCCGGGTGCGCCGGCGGCGACGATGGCCGCCAGCTCGGCGTCGTCGAGCACCGGCGTGGACGCGACGATGCGCCGACAGTCCTCGGGGTCGGGAGAGAGCACGTTCTCCTCAGCGCCGAGCGCGGTGGCCAGGCTGGTGACGAGCTCTTCTCGGATGGCGTCCAGCGGCGGGTTGGTGACCTGCGCGAAGCCTTGCGAGAAGTAGTCGAAGAGCTGCCGAGACCGGTTGGACAGCGGCGCGACCGGGGTGTCGGTGCCCATGGAACCGATCGGCTCGGCGCCGGTACGCGCCATGGGGGTGAGGATGACGCGCAGCTCTTCCTCGGTGTAGCCGAAGACCTGCTGGTGGTGCACCAGATCGTCGGTGTGGGTGGGCTTGGCCGCGGGCAGGTCCTCAAGCTTGACCACCCCGCGCTCCAGCCACTCGGCGTAGGGGTGTTGGGCCGCAAGCTCGCTTTTGACCTCGTCGTCTTCGAGGATGCGCCCCTGGGCGGTGTCGACCACGAAGATACGGCCCGGCTGCAACCGGCCCTTACGCACGACCCGGGAGGGGTCGATGTCGAGAACGCCGACCTCACTGGCCATGACGACGAGACCGTCGTCGGTGACCCAGTAGCGGCCGGGACGCAGCCCGTTGCGGTCGAGGACCGCGCCGATGAGCGAACCGTCGGTGAAGGTGACCGAGGCCGGTCCGTCCCAGGGCTCCATGAGCATGGAGTGGAACTCGTAGAAGGCCCGCACCGCCGGGTCCATCTCGGCGTGGTTCTCCCACGGCTCGGGGATCATCATCAGCACGGCGTGGGGCAGCGAGCGTCCGCCGAGGTGCAGCAGCTCCAAAGCGGCGTCGAAGGAGTCGGTGTCGGAGGCATCGGGGTCGACGATCGGGAAAAGCCGCGACATGTCGCCGGGGATGAGGTCGCTGTCGAGCGTGGCCTCGCGGGCGCGCATCATGTTGCGGTTGCCCTTGACGGTGTTGATCTCACCGTTGTGGGCGATGAAGCGGAAGGGGTGGGCCAGCGGCCACGAGGGGAACGTGTTGGTGGAAAAGCGCGAGTGCACCAGCGCCAAACCGGTGGCGAACCGGCGGTCCGACAGGTCGGGGAAGAAGGGCTCCAACTGGGGAGTGGTGAGCATGCCCTTATAGGTGATGGTGCGGGGGGACAAGCTCGGGAAGTACACGCCAGCCTCGTGCTCGGCGCGCTTGCGCACGCAGTAGGTGTAGCGCTCCAACTCGATCCCGGAGAGTCCGGCGGTAGCGCTGCCGGCACGCCCGGAAACGAAGAGTTGCCCGAAGAACGGCATGACCTCCCGGGCGGCCGGGCCGCAGTAGCTCGGCTCAAACGGCAGGTCGCGCCAGCCGAGCAGGGTCAGCCCCTCCTCGTCGACGATGCGCTCGACCATGGCCATGGCCTTGGCGCGCTCGGTGGGGTCGGCGGGCAAAAAGCCGATACCTGCGGCGTAGCTGCCCGCTTCGGGCAGGTCAAAACCGCAGACCTCCCGGTAAAGCTGGTCGGGGATCTGCGTGAGGATTCCTGCGCCGTCGCCGTCCTCGGGGTCGGCACCGGCGGCGCCGCGGTGGTCGAGGTTGCGCAGTACGGTGAGTGCCTTCTCGACGATGTCGTGGCTGGGACGGCCAGCGAGGTCGGCGACGAACCCGACGCCACAGGCGTCATGCTCGTAGGAGCTGTCGTAAAGGCCCTCGGGAGTGGTCTTGGCGTTCGGTCCGTTGGCGAAACGCTGCACCTGACCAGCAGGCATCTACCCTCCTGTCGTCTTACGTCTGGGCTTTGCGAAAAGCGCATTCGGGACGACATTGGCCCTGCTGCGTTGGCGCGCGGTGGCCGTGGTCCCCGCAGTTGTGTCGCATCGGTGCGGCCTGTACTCGGGGTCACGTCCTCGTGAGTCCCGATCGTGCACCCGCCGACCGCGATACTCGCGGGCAACTTACGGTGCATGCCGGGCTGGGCACCGGGCTAACCCCAGGTCTAGACCTCTCTCCGCAACGTTGCGGCGATCCGTCTTGTTCCCGCCTTGGGAAAACAGTGACGAAAGCCCTTCGGCTGGCACCACCGCTGCCCACGGTCGGAAAATATGGGGTGGCATCCCCGCACCGCGCACCGCAAACCACCCGATAGGAGGAAAGCGGCAGCGAACAGTGTACGTCGAGACGTGACACCCCTCGAACTGAGGTTCGCCTAATTCGTATGAGTGTCTGGTTCCCGCCGGTCCACAAATGTGGCCACTGCTCGGCTTTACCCCGAACGGTGCTGCCACTCATACCCTTCCGGTAGGTATTCACACATCGTTTACATGACGATCTCACACCCCACGGGTGTGATCTACGTTGCCCGGCTTAGGTTCTGTTTCTCGGACGACTGGGGTGTGGGGGCTGTGAGGGTGTTCTTCGTCTGCTCGTGCCTCGATCGCTGCACGATCTCGCCAGCCTGGAGGCGACAGCGGAGACGCTCACCCGCGTGCACCCACCGCCGACCCTCACCGCCCCTGCCAAAAACAACAACCTAGCCGCCAACCGCCCCACACGGCCGGCCCACCCCCGGCGGGAGCCTACGCTTCGTAAGCGATGAACGATCTTCCCGCAGAGCTGTCGGCACACCTGAGCGAGCAAGGCGTTGACGCCTCCCGCAGCCGACTCGTGCTCAGCAGGCTCGCCGACGGCCGCTGGTGGAGCGCCCGCGAGCTTGTGCGCGCTACGGCTGTGGCCCACCGCGTGGTCAGTGCCGTCCTCGACGCGCTCGGCGACACTCTAGAGCACGAGGGCGAGCGTGTTCGGCTCCCCGGCCCCACCGCTGGCGAGGCGTTCACCCAACCGGAGGTGGCCGACCCCGTCGGGCACCTCTTGGCAGAGCACGCCGAAGCGGCCCGCGAACTGGAACGGCTCGTGGCCCAAGCGCCCCGGCCACGCGCCGACCTCGACCACGTCAGCGCCACCGCCGCTACCGCGCTGCGTCGCGCCGTGCTGTGCACGACCCGGTTCGCTCTCGAGGGGCGCCACGTGCTGTGCGTGGGAGACCACGACCTCACCTCGCTGGCGCTGCGGCTCGTGCAGCCCGAGTGCGAGGTGGCCGTGGTCGATATCGACGAGCGCATCCTCGACTACATCGCCGCCGCCGCGGACCGGCTCGACCTGCCGGTGCACTGCTACTTCGCCGACTTGCGCGCCAGCCTGCCCCGCGCGGTGCGCGGCCGGGCCGACCTGGTCTTCACCGATCCGCCCTACACGCCAGAAGGTGTGGAACTGTTCGTCCGACACGGCTTGGCCGGATTGGCCGACACCCGTCATAGCCGGATTCTCCTGGCCTATGGCGCCAGCGAGACGACACCGGCGCTGGCGGCCAAGACACAGGACCGCCTCGGCCGGATGCGGCTGACCTTCGAGGCGATATGGCCGGGATTCAACCGCTACCTCGGCGCCGAAGCGATCGGCGCCGCCAGTGACCTCTACCTGCTCCGCCCCACCTCACGCAGCCCCGTGGGACAGAGCGCCCCTCTCGAAACGGCCCGCATCTACAGCCAGGGGAGCAACGCGCGCGAATCCACCGGCGGGCTGGAGCCCGACGCGGCGACGGCCCTGCTGGAAGGGTCCGAGACGTGCGTGGCCGTGGGGCAATGGCCGGCCGCGGCACTCGGCCCCCACGTGGGGCACGTGCGCCTGGCGACGTGGCTGACCACCGAAAGCACGCAACAGGCGGGGACGGCGGTGGTCAACCTCGCCGGCGGTTGGGAAACGCTCGCGCTGCGCGCGATCTTGGCGGCCCAAAGCGAGCAGGTGCGCGTCGTGGTCGCCACGGCCAGCCCCGAAGGCGGCGACGAGGGCAGGCGGCGGCTCCCCGCGCTGCTGGCGCCACGCTGGAACATCAGCTTTTCGCGCCCCAAGCCCGACGCCGAGCACACCGTGATCACCGCCCGTCGCGCGTCCCAGCCCCCCGACGACGCGGCCGGTCAGTTGCTCGCGCACTGCCAGGAACGCGCCCACGGCTCGGTCGCCAGTGTGCTGCGCGAGGGAGTGACCCGCGTGGCCGCGGCGAGGCACACGCCGGTGAACAAACGCACGGCGCGCACCCTCGTCGCGCAGGCCGCCCCCTGGCTGAGCGGCCACACCCTCATCGACCTCCCAGAGCGCTACCTGGAACGTCTCCCCCAGGTCGCCGCGCACCTGGTCGCGGCGCTGGACTAGGTTGCGTTTTCGAACGGCTGGGGTGGGGCCGTGGGAGTGTTCTTCGGTCGCTGCACGATCTCGCCAGCCTGGAGGCGACGGCGGAGGCGCTCACCCGCGTGCACCCACCGCCGGCCCTCACCGCCCCTGCCAAAAACAACAACCTAGGCCGATCGCCTCCGCGGCTCAGGCGGCGGGAGCGGTGGAGGTCCCCTCGCCGGCGGTGTCGCCTCCCGTGATGCGCTCCTGCTCCAAGACCCGCCGATAGACCGGGAAGTCGAAGTTGGTCAGCGCGATCAACGGGGAAGTGAGGTTCTCCCGCTCCTCGGGAGACTGCGAATCGGTGGACTGTGTCCAGACCACGAGGAGGTAATGGCCGTAGGTGGTGGCCTCGGCCCGACTGAAGCCGACGCCGATACGGTCGAAGGGGGCGTCTTCAGTCGGGGGGACGATGAACCCGCCCTCGCCCGATCCGGACTCCTCGGGAGGCTGGAGCGCGCTGGCCACAGCCTTGGCCGCCTCGGTGTCGCGCAGTTTGAACAGAGCTGTCACGCCGATGTAGTCGTCGGAGGTGTAGCCGCCGCGCACGGCCTGGGTGCAGTCGGCTTCCCCCAGGGCTGTGAGCACGGCCTCGCCCCATACCGCCGTCGAGCAGTCCTCGGTGAGGTCGGAGGCGGCCAGGGTGAAGGTGATGCCCTGGCTTTCGATCTCCTCGCCGCCGCGATCGAAGACCTCTGTCTTACTCAGCAGCCGCTCGTCGCTCGCGCGCTCGCCGAGGACCTCGGTGGCTTCCCCCGAGTCGTAGACGGCATAGGCGGTCGGCATGGCGTCACCACCCGCGGCTGACGGGCCGAAGACGAACCGCAGCAGCACCACGACGACAAGGGCGATGACGGCCACACCGAGCGCGCCCAGGAGAATGGCCAGCGTTTTGTTACCACTCTTGGGCTTGGCCCTGCGGCGACGACGGCTGCCGCCGCGCCGGCGCGGCGGGGGCGCGACGAGTCCCTCGATGTCGTCGCCTTCGGGGGATCGCCTGCGTTTGCCGGCAGAGCCGGAAGCGGACGACTCAAGTGAAGACACCAGTACTCTCCACGGGTGAGGGGGAGTTACTCCCATGGGCCGGGATGCGGGGGAGCCACCAGAGTAGTGGACATGCGCCGATGCGGAATCCTAGAGTCTGGGTTCCCGAGTGGCAAAACACGCACCGGTGGCGGTCCCCGCCTCCGTATCCCTGGCGCGCCTGCCGCGGTGGGCTCACTGGGCTCACTCCTTGCCGGCGTCGCGAACCTGCTCGTAGACCGACACCGCCGCGTCCATGGTGACGACGTTGATGGTGGCGATGGAGTCACTGTCCTCGGGCTGGCCGCCATCGGCACGCGCCACCCAACACAGCGCCAGATAGTGGCCCATGACTTGGGCCGTGGCCTGGCTGTAGCCCTTGTGCAGGCCCTCGACTTCGCCGTTGAGCGGCAGCACGAACCCCGCTGAGGTCTCCGGGTCCAATTCCTCGGATACCGCGGTGGCGGCGTCGGCGTCAGCGAGATCGAACAGCGTGAACTGAGCGACATAGGTGCCCTCGGGGTCCTGGTAGACACCACGCGCCACGGAGGTGCACGCCCCCTCGGCCAGGGTCTGGGCCAACTGCTCGCCCCACACCACGGAGGTGCAGGTCTCGGTCACCGCGGAGTCTTGCAGTGTCAATTCGACGTCGTCCAGCGTCAGCGTGTCGGTGGAACCGAAGACCTGTTCCGAGGTGAGCGGCTCGGCGTCCTCAGCGCGTTCAGCGATGGGATCGAAGAGTTCCTGCTGCTCCTGAGCGTGGTACAGCTCGGGCAGCAGCGTGGTGTGGCCCTCGGGTGGGGTGACGATGGGAGTGGACTCCTGAGCCACCTGCTGAGGGCCGGCGAAGAGCTGGTACAGCAGCAGCCCCAGCAGTGTGACCAGCGCTACCCCGCAGACACCGATGAGGCTGCCGAGCACGTAGGTGCCGGTTTTGTTGCTGCTCTGCTCGGCCAGCGAGTACACGAAGTTGCTGGGCCGATCGCCAAGGACGGTAACCCGGCGCAGCGCGGAGGCGGAGAACTTGGCCACCGGGTCGAGCGGCGCAGCGGCGGCCGAGCGGGACGCCGCCTGTTCGGCGCCGCGCGAGCGGTCGCGCTTTTTCGCGGCCTTCCGGGCGGCGGCCTTCTTCTTGCCCGACGATTTGAGCCGTTTCACCGGCTCTTTCGCGGTGGATCGGGCAGGCTTGGCCGCGGCGCGGCGGCGCCGGGAGCGGCCGGTGTCACCGCGTTCCCCGTCGCTGCGGCGGGCATCGTCGCGGGCGGCGGAACGCCGCCGCTGCGGGGCCGGCTCCTCGGCGGGAGTCTCGGAGCGGTCGGATTCTCGGCGGCGGCGCGCGGCCGGGGCAGCGCTGCGTGAACTGCGCGATCGCCGCGGGCCGGACCGGCCCGCGGATTCGGAGGAGTCGTCGACGTGGGTACTCATGCGCTGTGGCGGGGCTCGGCCATCACCGTGCTCGGGTGCGCGAACCGCACTCGTTGCCCTCCCCTCACTCCTCCCGCTGGGGGCGCCCGGTGGTGTCGGCGCCGTTGGCGTTGGTCTGCGCCGAGGTCTCGGACTCGTGGTCGGACTCGGCGGTCATGGCAGCCGACTCGGTGCTGGGGTCGTCGGTGCCGGCGGCGACGTCGCCCTGCTGGGTGTGGCCGGTTGGCACCACCTGCGTGGAGAACCGGTCGAGGTTGCGCCCGGCCCACAGGAAGTAGGCGAGGGCGGCCAGGAACACCACCAGTGACGTCCAGTTGTTCAGCCGCAGGCCCAAGATCTCGTTGGCGGGGTCGACGCGCAGGTACTCGATCCAGAACCGGCCCACACAGTAACCCATGACGTAGAGGGCGAGCAGCCGTCCGCCCCGCATGTCGAACCGTTTCCCGGCCCAGGCCAGCAGCACCGCCAAGCCCACACACCACAGTGACTCGTAGAGGAACGTGGGGTGGTAGGTGAACTCGCCGGGTTCCATGCCGGGGCGCAGTATGCCGTTGGGGTAGGGCGAGACTTCCAGTGCCCAGGGTAGGTCGGTGGGCCGGCCGAAGAGTTCCTGGTTGAAGTAGTTGCCCCACCGGCCGATGGCCTGGGCCAGGGGCAGCGCCGGAGCGATCGCGAAGGACAACTGCGACATGGACAGCCCGCGGCGGCGCGCCACGAGCCATACGCCCAGCGCCCCCAGCGGGATGGCTCCCCAGATGCCCAGGCCGCCCTCCCAGATGAACAGCGCCTGAATGGGCTCCTTGTTGGGCGGCGTATCGGGGTCGAAGTAGATCTGGTAGTCGGAGATGACGTGGTAGAGCCGCCCCCCGATCAGCCCGAAGAGCACCGCGGGCACCGCGAGGTCGAGGATGGTGCCTTTCTCTCCGCCCAAGGCCACCCAGCGGCGGTCGCTCCAGTAGACGGCCACGACCACGCCGGCGAGGATGCACAGGGCGTAGAAGTGGATGGTGAGGGGGCCCAGCGAAATGGAGCTGATGTCAGGACTGGGGATAGCGGCGAGGGCGCGGCCGGTGCCGGCCGCGCCCGTCTCGGTGATCGACACTGTGGTCATTACCCTCGTCTATTCCTCGGCTGCGGGCGAGGCGTCCCCGCTGGGCTGTAGCGAGTCGTCCCCGGCCGCGGGCTGGGTGTCGACGCTTCCCGGCTCGGCCGACTGAACGGCCGAGGTCAGGACCTGCGGGTCGTAGAAGTTGCCGGTCTGCAACTGGCCGTTGATGTAGACCGCCGGCGTCCCGCTGAATGCGTTCTCCCCGGAAGAGTAGCGCTCATTGACCGCCCATGTGGCATCGAGAACCTCGTTGACGTAGGTGCCTTCGAGGAAGGAAAAGTCGATCCCCCGGTCAGCGCCCCACTCCATGAGTTCGGGGATGGTCATGGCGCCGAGCTCGTCTTGGGAGAGCTGGTCGCGGGCCTGCTGGTTGAGCTGAGGGAAGTAGTCCTCGACGAAGCGCTGCACGATCTCGTTCTCGGCGTCGACACGCTCGGCGAAGGCGGCGTCCTCGATACCGACTTCTTCGCCCCAGGTCTTGAGCTCGTCGGGGCTGTAGCCCTCCTGCCCCTCGGCGGGCTGGTGGTCGAAGAGTTTGTCGTTGTACTCGACGAACTTGCCGTAGTCGGCGGCGGCGCGGGCGACCGCGCCCGCGCGCAGCGAATTGACGGCGGTGGGGCCCTGCTGGGAGAAGAAGATGCTCACCGGCCGGTAGTGGACGATGGCCTCACCGTCGGCGGCGAGCTGCTTGAGGGTGTCGCCGTTTTCGGTCTCGAACCGACCACAGTGCGGGCACTGGTAGTCGGCGTAGACCTCGACCACGGGAGCCTGGGCGGACTCTTCTGCGAGGACGACGCTGCCGTCCTGTTGAAGCGTCTGCTGCGGCAGGGTTCCGCTCCACTGCTCGTCGTTGGAGGAGCCCTGCTGGAGGTTGATGACGGTGATACCAAGGCCGACGAACAGGATGACGGCGAGGCCCACAGCGCCAAGCACGAGAAGCATCTTGTTGCGGTTGGCCCGCTTCTGTTCCTTCAGCCGTTCTTGGCGAAGTCGCTCGCGAGCCTCGCGCCGCGACGCCTTACTCATTAGCCGATCACCATTCCTCGCTGGATCTACCACACAGATACGCCGGAGGCGGGTCTGTCGGCCCGCCGATCACCGCTTCACCGCCCACCCGCCCAGGGCTGGCCCCCACCGCTACCGCACGTAAGCCGCCCCGGTATTGAGGCTATGCGTCCTTGTCACGCTGCGGGAACAGTCCCAGTAGGCCGTCGAGCGCCAGTGGGGAGCGCGGCCATATCATGATGAAACCGGCCATCAGCGCGAACCCGAGATCGCGCAGGATGTCGACCCCGTACTCGGTCTCCTCGGGCGCGACCGCCCCACCGGTACCGAAACACCCACAGTCGATGGCCAGACCGCGCGCCCACGCTGAGATGATGCCGGCGATGAAGACGAGCATCAGCAGCCCCGAGGCAGCGCCGACATAGCGTGTGGCCAATCCCACCAGCAGCAGCGCGGCCAGCGCCAGTTCGAGCAGCGGCAGGCCGAAGCCGACGATGCGGTTGATCTCCTCGCTGAAGAGCTGGTAAGCGTCGACAGAGGCCACCGAGAGCGCCGGAACGATGATCTTGGTGTAGCCGGCGTAGCCGAGTACCCCGACCAAGCCGAGGCGCGCGGCCAGGGTGAGCCACGGCTGGATCACCGCCCATCGCAGCCAGGAACGCTGGCCGGTGGCTCCGGTGGGGGGCGGCTCTTGGGTCTCGGTCGACATGACTTCCTCGGGAGAATAGCGTGTGACGGTCACGGGGGGTTGGCTGTGCCACTGTCGCCGCACATCCTACTGTGCGAAACGGCGCAGTGACAGAGCGTTTGCTCAGTCGTGGCCGGTCGGGACCGCGAGCGGCACCCGGCGCGTTTCACGGCCCAAACTCTAGCTTCCCCGCGCGTGGCACGTCACCGCGGTCAGCCGGCAATCGGCTGACTCTCACCCGATTCTCACCTGGCTTCAAGCGAGAAGCAGCGCGGGGTGACTTTCGGCTAGGTCCTGTCTTTTGGAAGGGCGGTGAGGGCCGGTGAAGGCGGCGCACGCGGGTAGGCGCGTGCGCCGCCTTCACCGGGTGCCGAGATCGCGCGGCGATCGAGGCCCGAGCGACCGAAGGACACTCCCACACCCAGCCGTCCGAAAAAGAGAACCTGACCCCACGACTGAAGTCGGGGGTCTGGGGCGCTAGAAACCGAGCAGCGGGGCTTCCAGCGGGGTAGTCGACTGGTTCAGCCGCGCGAACGCACGCCCTGGGACAGTTCCGCGGCGAAGTCGCGCACTGCCGCCGTGGCGCCGCTGAGGTCGGGGGCGTCTAGGACGCGCTGGCAGAAACCGGCTCCGGCGATGACGCCGTCGGCGTAGCCGGCGACCTCGGCGGCTTGGGCGCGGTTGGAGATCCCCAACCCCACACACACCGGCAGCCCGCTGTCGGCGGTGGCGGCACGGGTACGGCTCACCAGTTTCTCGGCGGTGTCGGCGACCTGGGCTCGGGTTCCGGTTACCCCCATGAGGGAGGCGGCGTAGACGAAGCCCCGGCAGGCGTCGGTGGTCAGCCGCAGCCGCTCGTCGGTGGAGGAGGGCGCGACGAGGAAGATGCGGTCGAGCCCGGCGGCGTCGCTGGCCGCCAGCCACGGCCCGGCCTCCTCAGGCAGGAGATCGGGGGTGATGACCCCGGAGCCGCCGGCCGTGGCCAGGTCGGTGGCGAAGCGGTCCACCCCGTAGCGGTCGATCGGGTTCCAGTAGGACATCACCAGCGCCGCCGCGCCGGTTTCGGCGGTGGCCGCCACGACGCGCAGCACGTCGGCGGGGGTGGTGCCGGCACTCAGGGCCCGGTCGGCAGCCCGCTGGATGGTGGGGCCGTCCATGGTCGGGTCGGAGTAGGGCAGCCCCACCTCGATCACGTCACAGCCGCCGGCGACCATGGCGCGAATGATCTCGATGGAGGAGGCGACGTCGGGAAACCCTCCGGGGAGGTAGCCGATGAGGGCGGCCCGCCCTTCGCGACGGGCCTGGGCCAACTTGGCCTGAAGTGTGGTGGGCGCGCTCACGCCTGCTCCCCTTCCTGGTCCACGAGCCCGAAGTAGGCTGCCGCGGTGTCGACGTCTTTGTCTCCCCGGCCGGAGAGGTTCACCAGGATGACCGCACCGGCGCCGAGTTCGGTGCCGAGGTGGCGGGCTCCGGCGAGCGCGTGTGCGCTCTCGATGGCGGGGATGATGCCTTCGGTGCGGCACAGCAGGCGGAAAGCCTCCATGGCCTCGGCGTCGGTGACCGGCCGGTAGCTGGCACGGCCGCTGTCGGCCAGCCATGCGTGCTCGGGGCCCACGGCGGGGTAGTCCAGGCCGGCGGAGATGGAGTGGCTGGGCACGGTCTGGCCGTGCTCGTCTTGGAGGACGTAGGTGCGCGCACCCTGGAACACGCCGGGGCTGCCGCCGGTGATCGAGGCGGCGTGGCGATCGGTGTCGACACCGTCGCCGCCGGCCTCGAAGCCGTAGAGGCCGACCTCGGTGTCGGGAATGAAGGCCGCGAAGATGCCCATGGCGTTGGAGCCGCCGCCCACGCAGGCGGCTACGGCGTCGGGCAGCCCGCCGGTGAGGTCGCGCACCTGCTCGCGCGCCTCGGCGCCGATGACGAAGTGCAGGTCGCGCACCATGGCCGGGAAGGGGTGCGGTCCGGCGACGGTGCCCAACAGGTAGTGGGTGGTGTCGACGTTGGCGACCCAGTCGCGGAATGCTTCGTTGATGGCGTCTTTGAGGGTGCGACTGCCGATGGTGACGGGCACGACCTCGGCACCGAGCATGCGCATGCGGGCGACGTTGAGGGCCTGGCGCCGAGTGTCCTCCTCGCCCATGTAGATGACGCAGTCCAACCCGAGCAGCGCGCAGGCGGTAGCGGTGGCTACGCCGTGCTGGCCGGCGCCGGTTTCGGCGATGACGCGGGTCTTGCCCATGTGGCGGGTCAGCAGGGCCTGGCCCAGTACGTTGTTGATCTTGTGCGAACCGGTGTGGTTGAGGTCTTCGCGTTTGAGCAGCACCCGGGCCCCGCCGGCGTGCTCGCTGAAACGGTGGGCCTCAGTGAGCGGGCTGGGCCTGCCGGTGTAGCTCGCCAGCAACTGGCTCAGCTCGGTTTGGAAGGCGGCGTCGTTTTTGGCCTTGTCCCACGCCGCGGCCACCTCGTCGAGAGCGGCGACGAGCGCCTCAGGGCTGAAGCGGCCTCCATAGCTGCCGTAGTGCCCACCGGGATCGAGGTAGGCGGGCTCGGATCGTTCAGTGCTCATTCGATTCTCCAGACCGGGCGCCGGTGCGCACGGTCGCGCTCAGGTGAAAACGGTCGGAACCGCGGTGAGGGGTACGGAACCGGCGACCAAGGTGACGACAGCACGACCATGGGAACCCATCGGCACGGATGCCGGGGTTCCCTACGGCCATCGGCGCCGGGCGCACCGGAGTGGCGAGCTGGGCATGGGCGGCGCTGCCTAGTGCCGGTCGCGCAGCGCCGGATGCGCTCCGGCGGTGACGAGGTCGGCCACGGCCTCGCGGGGATGGCCGCCGATGACTAGGCTCTCGCCGACCAAGACGGCGTCGGCGCCGGCTCCAGCGTAGGCCAACAGGTCGTGTGGCCCGCGCACCCCCGACTCCGCGATCTTGATGCGGTCGTCGGGGATCAACGGCGCCAGCTTGGTGAAGACGTCGCGGTCGACGCGCAGCGTCTTGAGGTCGCGCGCGTTGACGCCGATCACGGTGGCTCCCGCCTCGATGGCTCGTTGGGTCTCCTCCTCGGTGTGGACCTCGACGAGCGGGGTCAGGCCCAACGATTCGGCGCGCTCGACCAGGGAGACGAGGGCGGACTGCTCAAGCGCGGCGACGATGAGCAGCACGGCGTCGGCACCGTGGACGAGGGCTTCCCACAGTTGGTAGGAGGTCACCACGAAGTCCTTGCGCAGCAGCGGCGTGTCGACTGCGGCACGCACGGCGGCGAGGTCGGCAAGGCTGCCGCCGAAGCGGCGCTGTTCGGTGAGCACGCTGATCAGGCAGGCTCCACCCGCGGCGTAGTCGCGGGCCAAAGCGGACGGGTCGGCGATGGCGGCCAACGCGCCTTTCGAGGGGCTGGAGCGCTTGACCTCGGCGACGACCTGTACGCCGGGCCTGCGCAGCGCCGCGACGACGTCCTTGGGGACGGGCACCGCAGCGGCTTGCTCCTTAAGCCGCTCCAGAGGTACGGCGGCCTGCCGATCGGCAAGATCGGCGCGTACTCCGTCGAGTATCTCGTCGAGCACGCTCACGTGGGACTGCCCCCTCCAGTTGGCCGGTTCGTGTGTGGCTGGTGACACCGCGCCCCGATGCACGTGGCCAGATGGCGCGGTGTCAAGGGGTGCGCGAATGCGTTCAAAACCGGGATTGCGTGGCGTGTGCCACGCTTGCCCCGCTCCTCGATCGTAGCGACCCGCGCGCGGTAGGGAATCACCGGCTCGGGTATTACGGCGCCCGGAATATGGCCACGACCGGTCAACCCGGGGCGAGAAACGCCGCGAACGGCAGGAAGGACAGGTTACGGACGATCCAGAATCCGACGATTCCCGCCAAGAGTAGCCACAGCCAGAAGGGATTGATGGTTTTGGGCGGGTGCCGGGGCGCGGCGACGGCTGGACGCAGCGAACGCCACAGCCAGCGCGCGTACCCCGCGAGCAGGAACGGCAGCACGAGCACTGTGACCACATTCATCTCCACCGCGCCGACGACGTCGAGGTTGGTCAGCGCGTGGATACAGCGCATCGTGCCACAGCCGGGGCAGAAGGTCCCGGTGATCATCAGCCACGGGCAGGTGGGATAGTGCCCGGCCTCATTGGGGTCGACGAAGTGGATCAGGGTGGTGCCCGCGAGGGCCGCCACACCGAGCAGCAGCGGTGCCGTGGCGGGGTGCAACCGGCGTTGTAGCCGAGTGGCGAGAGGTTCGCTCATTGCTCTCACTCAAGGTCGGGAAGGGGCCGGGCGGGCTAGGGCCAGGACCCGCTGAACAGGGAACCGACTATGGCGATCGCGAATCGGATCACGGTGACGCGAAACCGGGACTCCAAGCAGGTGGCTTGGCGGGGACGAACGGCAGGAAGCCCGAAGACGTTCCAACCGACGGCAGACAGGACAACGGTTACGACATCGATGATGCCAAAGGTATCGGCCTTGCCGGCAGTGTCCTCAGCCACTGCGGCGACGCCGATTTACGGATCGTTGTCGAGTCGCCGTGAGAAGACCAGGCTGATGACGTCAAAGATCGACCTCAGGTGGTGCAGTACAGCCGAGCCGATAACCACGAGGCGAACCCGGCCCACGCCGGCTGGACGGAGGCCGGGATGAGGAGATAAGGCGCGGAGACCGAGGTAGCCGCCGGGCAGGAGGGCGTAACCGCCGGGGTTCTGGCGCCCCTGAGAGGGAGCATCGCTCACGAGTCGGCTTGCCTTAGACGTACCTGGCAGTGGGCGCCGCACGTCTGTGGAAGCGGCACCGACGACTGCGACTGCTACCAGTACACCGGGGCCGCTTCCCAGACGATTCCGGATCTCATTCATAGGGGCAACCGGCTCGCTTCGCCCCCGACACGACGGCGGCTCACCCGGCCGCGCCCGAGAGCACCGACGGTGTGGCTGCCCCGTACCGCTAGTAGTTCTGCAACGCAGGGTCGTTCATGACATCGGCGAACATGTAGGCGTTGAAGACAAACGACAAGATCCAGCCGACGATGCCCAGCGCGACGCATACGAGGCCGATGATGCCGAAGATCTTGGCCTTGCTGGCGGCGTCTTGAGCGCCGGCGACGTCGCCGGTCTCCCACTTGTTGTTGACCTGTAGCGAAAACACCAGGGTGATGATGCCGAAAATCAGCCCCAAGGCGTTGCAGCAGACCACCGAGGCCATCGACACGATCGCGGCCCACAACCAGTTGCTCGGCTTGGCCGAGGATGGCTGGGCGCCGGGGTAGCCGCCGGGCGGGGGACCGTAGCCACCGGGGGGCTGCTGGGGGCCAGAAGGCGAACCGTAGCTCATAGTCGGGGCTTCTTTCTTGGAAGAGCAGATGTGGTCGTGATTGCCGCGGGCGTCAGGGCGGCGAGGAGAGCGAAGGTGGGAAACGGGCGCACGGCGGGTCCGGCTACACCCCGGCGACGAAGAGGAACCAGGCGATCCAAAAGAAGATGGACAGCACGGTCAGCACGACGCCGATGATGCCGAAGATCTTGGCCTTGTTGGCGGCGTCCTCGGCACCGGCGAAGTTACCCGCGTTCCAGTTGCTGTCGACCTGTAGCGAGAACACCAGCGCGATGACACCGAAGATCAACGCCAACGGGTTGCAGCACAGAACCAACGAGGCTATGGAGACGATCGCGGCCCACAACCAGTTGTCCGGTTTGCCCGGAGGCGGCTGGCCGCCCGGGTAGCCGGGAGGCGGAGGACCGTAGCCCCCAGGAGGGGGAGTGTAGCCGCCGGGCGGGGGACCGTAACCGCCCGGGGGCTGCTGCCCCGGGGGCGGACCGTAGCTCATAAGCCGGGGTGTCTTTCCTAAACGAGGGATGCAAATGCGGCGACCGCGAGCGCGCGAGGACCAACGGGAGCGCGGTTGGACGCCACCTTCGCGGACATTGCGGGCAATTAGTGCAAGTCAGACTTCAGTATTGAGCTTGCCACGAACCACACCACAACCGCTATAGCTGTACCAAGCCACTAAGCCACTGTCGAGTTGGGTGCGCATTTCGTGACGCGAGCGTAACCCGTTCTCCGCTCACTCGGCGCCGACGGCGACCGACTCGTTCGACTCCGTCTCGGCGGCTTCGTCACGCTCGGCGCTGCCGCCGCGCTTGGCCTGCAACGCCTCCCACTGCGCGCGGGTCATCGGTGCCTGGCGCGGCTGCTTGCGCCCCATGCCGGCCTTCTTCATGGCGCCGGCGATGATGGCGCAGACGACGCTGGCGCCCAGGCCAAGGACAGTCCACAGCAGTAGGCCCTGACCGAAGAAGATGATGGCGGCACCGGACACGGACCAGACGACGATCCAACTCAGGGTCAAAAACCAGGCGGCGGGAGTGTTGCCGTGGTCATCGTGGTGGGCCTCGGCCATCAGTGCTCCTTGGAGTCGAAGGACGTCTCGGTGAAGGCGTCGCGGGGACGCCGCGGGTTCAACGGTGACCTGCGCGGTGGCGTTGGCGCCGCACCGCTAGGGCGGGGGCGGGCCGGACGCGGACTCCGCGGTGGGGTCGGTACCGGCGTCGAGGGAGCGCCAGAGGGTGACGGGGTCGTCAGAGCGTGCCTCGGGCACAGTACTGGGGCGATCGTACCTGTTACTCATCGCGGGCCAGTCACCCCCCCGAAGAACGGTGAGCGCTCCGGCCGCCAGCACTGCCACAGCGCCTCCCGCCGCTGTCCACGGCCAGCCGGCAGCGAGGGTGACCTCGCTCAACGTCGCCGCTCCCGTGACCTGTTCCTGGGCCGCCGCGACAAGGGCGGACTCACGCGTGGCCATCACCACAGCAACGAGCGCGACCGTGCCGAAGCCGGCGAGCACTCCCCCCACCACCTGGCGTACGCGACCGCCGACCGCGACGATCGCGGCGACCGCGGCCAGACTGGCCCACCCCATGGCCGGAGCGAGCGTGCCAAGGGCGTTACCGTGCAGTTCCACGGCGGCCGGGGCCAGCGGTTCGGGCATCGCCAGGGTGGCGGTGGCCCACGTGCGGCTGGTGGCACCCAAGAGCCCGCCGGCGCCGACGACGGTCAGCACCAGCGCCACCACATAGGCGACGGCTCGACGCCGCCGGGGCGCCGGGGCGCCGGAGTGCTCGGCAGTGCTCACCGCTACGCTTCCCCGCCCATGGGCAGCTCACCGGCGTCGAAGCAGGTCGTGGCGCCGGTGTGGCAGGCCACACCGCTCTGTTCGACCTTGACCAGGAGGGTGTCACCGTCGCAGTCCAGCGCGACCGATTGGACGCGCTGGTAGTGGCCTGAGGTGGCGCCCTTGACCCAGTATTCGCGGCGGCTGCGCGACCAGTAGGTGGCCTGGCGGGTGGTCAGGGTGCGGCGCAGCGCCTCGTCATCCATCCACGCCAGCATCAAAACCTCGCCAGTGTCGTGCTGTTGGACGATGGCTGGGACCAGCCCGTCAGGGGTGCGGTGCAGCCGGTCGGCCACAGCCGGGTCCAGGCGGGGCTCCTGAGACGTGCCGGCCGCGGGCTGGGGAGGGCTCGTGCTCATGGTCCCTACCTTACGACCGTGGTGCCGGCGGTCGCGCCGCCCCCGCCCCGGCGCACCGTAGGGTCGTAGGCAGCACCGTCCACCCCACCGGCGGTGTCCAGCCGAGGCCCCAGGGGGTTGCGTGACCGCCAAGCAACTCGCGGCCGATCTCGCCGCGAAGCCGACCGCGTTGACCGAACTAGCTGACCATCTGGTTCGCCACGACCCCTACGCGGCGCTGCCGGCGCTGTTCGACGACGAACCGGCCGCCATCGTGCTGCTGGGCGCGGGACCGGCTCGGTACGCCTGCGCCGCGGCTGCGGCACGGATGCGCCAAGCGGGGCTGGGCGCCACAGCCGAATACACTTCGACCACGCACACCCCGCCGCCCGCCCCCGACACCCTCGTGGTGGCGGTCGACTGTGGCGTGGGCGGGTTGGAGTTGTCGACCAGGCTGGATCGCTACGTGGAACAGTGCGCGATCGTCCTGCTCACTGCGGACCCCACCTCTCCCCTGACCCATTACGCCGATGTGGTCGTGGCGTTGCGCGCCGGTGCGGAGGACAGCGAACTGGGATGCCGTGCCTGCCAGCACGCGTTGGCGCTGCTGCTGTTGTTGGCCCATCGGCTCGGCGCGCCGCCTGTGGGGGGCAGCGCCGATCCGGCGGTGACGCTGCGCCGCGTGGCCAACGCCTGTGCCGACCTGCTGGAGCGGGCCGCTACGTGGCTGCCCCAGACGGCGAGCACACTTCTCGGACCCGACAGCGAACACGGCGTTCACTTCATCGCTCCGGCCGAGCGGCTGGCGTCGGCCCACCAAGCCGTGTCGGCCCTGCGGCGGGGACCGATCGTGCACGCTTACGCGGCCGAGACCGGGGATTGGTCCTATTCCGACCGTTACCTGGCGGCCATCGAGGACTACCGGGCTGTGCTGTTCGCCGGCTCGGCCTACGACGAGCGTTTCAGCGAACAGTTGCTGCAACTGCGGGGGACGTTCGTCAGTGTGGGGGGCGAGGTTGCGGGCGCCCAGATGAGTCTGCGCTACCTGGGCGATACCGATCCTGACATCAGGTTGCTGACCGAGCCGCTCGTTGGGGAGTTGCTGGCCGCCCACTGGTGGGCCGGCCGGCCCGGGTAACGGCGGCCGGGGTGCCGTGGCCGGCGCGCCGGGGGCTGGCGGCGGTGGCGAGCCCACCGGCGCGCCGGCGCTCACGCGGAGCTGTGCACCCACGAGGCGTGCAAGTCGGCGTAGACGCCGGGCTGGGCGACCAGGTCGCTGTGGCGGCCCCGCTGGACGACCCGGCCGGCGTCGAAGACCAGCACGTCGTCGGCGGCCTCGGCGGTGGAGAGCCGGTGGGCGATCGCCACGGAGGTGCGACCGTGGGTGAGCTGGTCCAGGGCGCGCTGGATGCGCACCTCTGTGGCCGGGTCCACAGCCGAGGTGGCCTCGTCGAGCACGAGCAGGTCGGGGTCGGCCACATAGGCGCGCACGAGGGCGACGAGTTGGCGTTCGCCCGCCGACAGGGACTCGCCGCGCTGGCCCACCGGGGTGTCGAGACCGTGGGGCAGGCCGGCCAGCCAGTCGGCCAACCCGAGCTCGGTGATGGCGTCGACCAGCGCGGCGTCGTCGGCCTCAGGCCGGGCGAAGCGGATGTTCTCGGCCAGGGAGCTGTCGAAGAGGAAGCCCTCTTGGGGAACCATGACCATGCGGCGGCGCAGCGAGGAGAAGGCGACAGTGCGCAGGTCCACGCCGTCGATGTAGACGGTGCCCTCGACGGGGTCCATCAGGCGCGTGAGGAGCTTGACGAAGGTCGTCTTGCCCGAGCCGGTCTCTCCGACCACGGCCACCCGTGTCCCCGGCCGAATCTCTTGGTTGATGTCGCTGAGGACGGTGGGGCCGTCGGGGTAGGCGTAGGAGACGCCGTCGAAGCGCACACTCACCGGCCCGGCAGGCAGCTCGCGGCCGTTGGCGCCGGGGTCGGCGATGTCGGGCACGGTGTCGAGGACGCCGAGCACGCGCCGCCATCCGGCGATGGCGTTTTGGGCTTCGTTGAAGATCTCGGTGGCCATCATCATCGGCCCGACGAACAGGGTGACCAGGAACAGAAACGCCAGTAGCTCGCCGGGGGTGAGGTGGCCGCCGATGCCCAGCAGCACCCCCACGACGACCACGGCGGCGTTGGCTGTTGCCGCGACCAGTTCGGCCACGGGCGAGACGGCCATCGATAGCCGCTGCGCCTTCACCTGGGCGCCGCGGGTGGCCACGACCGTGGTGTCGACCCGGTGGGCGGTGCGCTCTTCGGTGGCGTGGGCGCGGATGACTGCGGCCCCCAGCACGGTTTCGCCGATGACGCCAAGCATGTCGCCGGTGCGTTCGCGCACCTTCAGATAGGCCCGCGACAGCAGGCGCTGCAACCAGCGCACTCCGAACAGCAGGGGGATGAAGCACAGCCACATGACGATGGTGAGCTGCCAGGAGTAGACCGCCATCAGCACTGTGGCGACGAGGAGTTGACCGCTGCTGACGATCAGCAGCAGCCCGCCCCACTGCATGAACGTGCTGATCTGGTCGACATCGGCGGTGACCCGCGAGACCAGGGCGCCCTTGCGCTCACTGTTTTGGGTGAGCACCGAGAGGTCGTGGACGTGGCGGAACGCCTTGCGGCGCAGCGTGGCCAGCCCCGATTCGCTGGCGCGGTAGAGCCGCACGTTCATCAGAAACGAGCACACGCCGGTGACGACAATCAGCACACTGCACAAGGCGACCGCGCCGAAGACGAAGTCGGGGTCGGGTTCGCCGGTGGCGGCCCCGATCCCGTTGTCGACGATCTGCTGCACCGCCATGGGGACGACGACTTTTCCGGCGGTGGCGATGACGGCGAGCACCAGGGTCAGGCCGATGCCGTGAGTGAACTCCGGGGAGAGTTGGATACCGCGGCGCAGCGTGCTGAGAGCGGAGTCGGTGGAGCGCCACAGGCCAGGCCGGGCGGGGGGAGCCTCCGGCGCCGGGGCGTGGTCGGTGGTGTCGTCGCGCCGGGTGCGGGTGTCGGCCGGGGCAGTCAACCCAGGACCTCCTCGTTGATGGGCGTGGCGGTGTCGGCTGCGCGCTGCTCGGCCGCGCGCTCGTAGGCCGTGACAAGCTCGCGGTAGCCGGGTGAACGGTCGAGCAGGTCGAGGTGGGCGCCGCGGTCGCGCACCGTGCCTTGCTCCAGGTAGATGACGTCGTCGGCCAGCTCGATCGTGGCTCTGCGGTAGGCGACGACGACCACGGTGGCTCCCTCCTCGTTGCCGCGCAGCCCAGCGAGGATCTGTGCCTCGACCTGGGGGTCCACGGCCGAGGTGGCGTCGTCGAGGATGAGCAGCCGCGGCCGGCGCACGACGGCGCGCGCCAAGGCGAGACGCTGGCGCTGCCCGCCCGAGAGAGTGGTGCCGCGTTCGCCGAGCGGAGTGTCCAGGCTTTCGGGCAGCGCGGCGACGAAGGAGTCGGCGCGGGCCAGTCGTAGCGCTGCCCACACCCGTTCGTCGTCGATGTCTTCGCCGAGGGTGATGTTGTCGCGGACGGTGTCTTCGAAGATGAAGGTGGTTTGGGGGACGAGGGCCGCCGAACGGGCGATCTCGCCGCGGGCCAGGTCGCGCACGTCGACCCCGTCGAAGTACAGCGTGCCGGTGTCGGGGTCCATCAGTCGCATGAGCAGCGTGGTCAGGGTGGATTTGCCGGCGCCGGTGGGGCCGACGATGGCGACCGTGCGGCCGGGTTCGACCGTGAAGTTGACGTCGTGCAGGACGGTGGTGCGCGACTCGGGCTCGCCACTGGAGCCCGCGGCGAGGTCGAGCCCGGAGCCGCCGCCCTCACCGCTGCCCGGGGCGGCGGCGTTGTAGGCGTCGGCGTAGGAGAAACTGACCCCCTGGGCCTCCAGCCGGACACCGCCCGAGGGGGTGAGGGTGCGGGTGCCATAGCTCATCTCGCCGGTGGCCGACAGTACCGCTTGCACCCGGTCCCAGCCCACGACGCTGCGCGGCAGGTCGCCCAGCAACCAGCCGAGCGAGCGGATGGGCAGCGCCAACAGCGTGAACAGGTAGGAGAGTTGGACGAGGTCGCCGGCGCCCACGGCTCCCTCGGAGAGTCGGACCACGCCCACCCCGAGTACTGCGAGCACCCCCAGGTTGGGGAGGGCTTCCATGGTGGGGTCGAACATGCCGCGCAGCCGGCCCACGCGGATCTGGGCGTCGCGCAGGCGGTGCGCCGCGGCCGTGAACCGCTCGGTCTCGGTGTCTTCTCGGCCCAGGGTCTTGACGACCAGCGCCCCGTCGAAGGACTCGTGGGCGACCTCGCTGACCTGGGCGCGCAGCTTCTGGGCGCGGGTGGCCGCCGGCGACACCCGCTGCTGGAACAGGTAGTTGATCACGGCTAGCGCCGGGAAGACCACGAACCCCACGAGGGCGAGCACGGGGTCGGTGAGCACCATCGCCACGGCGGCGACCACGAGCATGACGAGACTGCCGATGACCATCGCCAGCGGCGCCAGCGGCTGCCAGGTGGCTTCGACGTCGGCGTTGGCGTTGGACAGCAACTGGCCGGTGGGGTGGCGCTGGTGCCACGACAGCGGCAGCCGCAGATAGTTGCGGGCGACCCGGCGCCGGTAGTGCGCCTGCATGCGAAACATCATGAGCCCGCCGAACAGCCGCCGGCCCGCCAGCCCGAGCGCACGCAGCACGCCGACGCCGAAGAGCAGCGCCGCGGCGGTGGTAAGTGTCGCGGCGGTGGTGCGCCCCTGCTCGAAGGCGGGGATAATGACGGTGTCGGTGATGTGACCCAGCACGGTCGCCGACCCCACCGTGACCGCTCCGTGCAGCGCAGCCCCGGTGACGGCGACGGCGAACACCCACCATTCGGTGCGCATCGCCACCCCCAACACCCTCACACCGCGCCGAAACACCCGGGAGTCGACAGCAGGTCCCTCTGTTGCTACTCCCTGTGACATTCGTTCACCTGGCCCCTTCGCTGGTGTCTCCGGCCTCAACAGCAGTCAGACGCCCCCGTCCTGTGGCGCCCCGTCGCCGCGGCCCCGCCGGGCAGGGCGCGCGGTGGTACGTCGGGTTCAGCATCCCCTCGAAGCGGACTATTCCGCGCTCTTCACCCCGCGACGCCTGTCATCGGCAATAGGGAATAAATCAGGATCTCCCATTATTTCTAACCCCACCCCACCGTCGCATGCGCCCCAGCCGGCCCCGGGGAAGACGCGGTGAGGGGGCGAAGGCCGGTGGCCGACCAACTGAGGAGGGCGCCGAGGTCGTAGGCTGCCTGTCGCGGCGTCGACAGCCACGGATCAAGCAGCAAGATCACGAGACATTGGAACGGGAAGCGCCGTAGGCGAGGCCATGGGGAGCCGAGCCGAGCCGCGTCGGCGACGAGTCGGCGCCGGAGCGCACCAGCGCCCGCGCCTGGTACCACTTGTTCTCACCCCAGTGCGCCATTTGTCGCGCACGCTATACAGGGAGTTACCTGCGGCGTAGTTCCACTCCCTCTCCCCCACCCAGCGTCCGATTTCAGTAGATTAGAAACTTATGTCGGCTTTTCTTCCGCATCTCCGGGCAGAGTTGGCTTAATGCCCGCATATTGCTTTAAAATCATCTAAACCGCTACACAACAAGCCGCTTTCTGTGCTATGGCCGCCGTATGCCAGCACACCCCCTGGAGAGGCTCTTTCGATGGCTGAGCGCCCCGATCCGGAACCTGCCGGTGAGTTCAACAGCTCTTCCCCACCAGTTACCGGATTGAGGGGACAAAACCACGCTAACGAGGAGCGTTGTTCCCCGGACCTTCCCATGGACCGTCCCACTCCGGCACGGGCCTATGGGTGGATGTTGGGCGGAAAGGACAATTTCCAGGTCGACCGCAACTTGATCCTCAGCGTCTCGGAGCATTTCCCCGAAGACCTCGACATTGCCCGACAGAACCGACTGTTCCTGTATCGCGCGGTGCGGTATCTGGCGCGTGACGTGGGGATTCACCAATTCCTCGACTTGGGCAGCGGCTACCCTACCGAGAACAACGTCCACCAGGTCGCCCAGGCGTTCCAGCCCGAAGCACGGGTGGTCTATGTCGACATCGACCCCATCGTGCTCGCCCACGGCCGCGCGCTGTTGGCCGACAACCCTTACACCACGGTCATCACTGCCGACATGACCGACCCCGAGCAGATCCTCACCCACCCCGACACCCAAGCACTGCTCGACCCCACCCAGCCCGTGGGCATCCTCATGTTCAGCATCCCGCACTGCATCCCCGATGACGGCGACGCACAGCGCGCCATCCAGGCTCCCCTTCAGTGGGCGGCAAGCGGCAGCTACCTGGCCATCTCCCATGTGGTGGCCGACGATGTCGCCACAGCCGACGAACTCACCGAGGTCATCACCGGTCTGGGCATGCCCTGGCGCACCCGCACCCCTTCTCAGTTCGCCTCGTGGCTGACGGACCTGGAACCGGTGGAGCCCGGTCTGGTCGACATCAACGACTGGCGCCCCGACCCCGACCAACCTCCGCTCGGCGAGTGCCCGCCCGAACTCGCCCCCTACCTCGGCGCATCGGCCGGGAGCAGGCGGATGTACGAGTACGGCGGCGTCCTTCGCAAACCGTGACGACTCCCTCAGGCCGGTAGGTCAGCGTCCCGCCGCCCGCCATCGGCGCGGGCGGCGAGAACCCGTTTCCCACACAACAAAACCCCCGAGCAGACCCGGGGGCGAGCACAGCGGGGGGCGTGCAGGAGGTCCGCGTCAGACCTCGCCGCTGCGCACACCCTCCAGGAACGCCCGCCACTCCGCGGAATCGAAGGTCAACACCGCTTCATCCGGGTACTTAGAGTCGCGAAAGTTCGCGAACTCCGTGGTCTCCCGGACTTCCGCACAATGGCCACCGGTGTCGCTGTAGCTGGACTTGTGCCACTCGCTCACGACATTTCCTCCAAAATCCTTCGCGACTGGCGAGGGGGGAGCGCAGCGGCGAACGCGCGCTTCGCCAACTCCGTCAGCCGGTCCCAATCTTCCCCGTCGTTGTCGTGAATGACGTTACCGCAGACATGATCGCTGGAAGCCGCAGAACCCCCATTCAGTAGACGCACCATCAGCAAAGGCGACGTAACTCCCACCAGCAGTGTCCCTTCCGGGACCAAGTGGACGCTCACCCGTCCCGAATCGGTCAGGGACAGCAAGTGCCTTACCTGCTCGACGCGCACCTCATCGGTGACCCCCGACAGCGCCGTCTGGGGAAACACGGCAGTGATCCACGGGTCATTCCTGTGGCGAAGCGATTCGTAACGTTCACAGCGGAGGGCCACGAGACGCGCGATTTCGCTATCCGTGGACAACGGACGACCTTCCCGGAATACAAGCCAGGCATACGCCGGTGACTGCAACAATCCCGGAACAAGCACCGGGGAGATGCAATCGATCGAGGCGGCTTCCTCTTGCAATCGGCCGGCATCACGCATCCACGGGGGCAGCGAGCTTCCCGAGGTCTGTGCCTGCCACGTTCGCAGCAGCTGACCGCTCGCGCCGAGGGCTTCATCGAGCCGTTCGACGTGCTCGCGTCGGGGCGTCACTTCCCCGCGCTCCCAGCGACACAGTGACGACGTCGACGAGCGGATCCGTGACGATAACTGCCGTTGCGTGAGTCCCGCCTGCTCGCGGAACTTGACGACTTCCGAGGGGAACAAACTTAGAGTCACGTTCTGAGTGCAAACCGTTACTTTGCCGGTATCCAGCGTTCGCTATGAAACAGCTCAGCCCGGCGAGAGCGTTGCTGCATGCCCGGTTCCGGGATTCCGGGGCCTCTCCACGCGGAGGCGGTCCCGCCGTGCTCCCCGCGCACGCGGGGATGGTCCCCTGACCGGCACATGCCGGATCGTGGGTTCGGGGTGTTCCCCGCGTCTGCGGGGAGCCGGCGGGGCCTGGGTGTCGGTGCTGTGGGCCTGGGTGCGGGCTGGCGACGGAGGGCAGCGACGGCCGGTGGTAGTTGGGGACGGTGGGGGTGTTTTTCGTACGCTCGTACCTCGATCGCTGCGCGATCTCAGTAGCTTTGAGCGGGCGTGGGGTCGGGGTGGCGTGGGGAAGTGAAGGCCGCCAGGGGGGCAGGGGGTGTTACACGGTTCTGGGGGCTGGGGAGGCGCCCTCCGTTCAGAGCGTGGCGGGAAGCTGACGCGTTCCCTTGAGTTGCGGTCCACCTCTGGGCTACCGAGATCGCGCAGCGATCGAGGTACGAGCGGCGCGAAACGTTTCCGCCTGCTTGAACCACCCCCACACCCGGCCGTGGCCCTCACCCAGGAGAAGCCCCTGGATACCGCTACTGCACGCTGGGACGGCTCTCGGCAACGAGGGCAGCGAGGACGGACAGGGCGGGGGCGGGCACGAAGTCGGTGCTGTGGGCCTGGGTGCGGGCTGGCGACGGAGGGCAGCGACGGCCGGTTGAGTGCGGCTAGTCGGGGGCGTGGGCGGCAGCGACCATGGGAGGTTCGCCAACACCGGCGGTGATCATGGCCAGCGCGGAAGCGACAGATCCGCCCATAGCGCCCCCGTGGCGGCGGGGTGGGCGCCCGGCTGGGGTGCTTCTCGCGCGAGAACGCGCCTCTTTCCTCCCCCGAGAGACGACATGGCGGGGCAAACCGGACATCATGCGGCCGGTGGCCACGCCTAAAGGCGCCTTGATCGCGGCGAGGATGCCTGTTCGGCGATCCTCGCGGCCCAGGATCGCCGAACAGGCATCCTCGCCGCGATCTTGCCGAGCAGATCCTCTTCGCCCCCAGCGAGAGCCCACCAACCACCCACCACCGGCCCTCGCTGCTCTCCGTCGCCGCCCCTGCCCCGAACGGGCAGCACCGACCCCCGGCCCCAGGTACCAAGCGCCTCACCGGCAGCCGTGCCGACGGACCCACCAGCAACCCACCGTTCGGGGAGCAGTGCAGCGGCCCGCTCCCCCACCTCTCCCCCAGGCTCCCCGGCTGTCCGGGACGCCCGGCGAGAGCACGGCTGAACAGCCGCCCGGTTGCGCTCAGGGACGGGTTCAGCCGCGACGGCAACCGCAGGGCGCGGGTGTGGGACAGCCGGGTCCAGTTAGCGCACCGGGTGGCCGTGGGCGCGGAGTTCGGCCTTGACCTCGGCGATGGTGAACTCGTTGAAGTGGAACACCGACGCGGCCAAGACGGCGTCGGCGCCGGCCTCCACGGCCGGCGGGAAGTGCTCGACACGGCCCGCTCCGCCGCTGGCGATCAACGGGATGCTGATCACGGCGCGCACGGCGCGGATCAGCTCCAGATCGAAGCCGGCCTTGGTGCCGTCGGCGTCCATCGAGTTCAGCAGGATCTCCCCGGCGCCGAGTTCGGCGGCGCGGCGCGCCCACTCGATGGCGTCGATTCCGGTGCCCTTACGCCCGCCGTGCGTGGTGACCTCGAAGCCGCTGGCGGTCTCGGTGTCGCCTTGGACGCGGCGCACATCGGCGGACAAGACGAGGACCTGACGGCCGAATCGGTGGGCGATGTCGCCGATGAGCTCGGGCCGGGCGATGGCGGCGGTGTTCACGCCGACCTTGTCGGCGCCGGCGCGCAACAGCCGGTCGACGTCGTCGGGGGTGCGCACCCCGCCGCCCACGGTCAGCGGGATGAAGACCTGCTCGGCGGTGCGGCCCACGACGTCATAGGTGGTGTCCCGGTCGGCGCTGGAGGCGGTGACGTCGAGGAACGTCAGCTCGTCGGCGGTTTCGGTGTCGTAGCGGCGGGCGAGTTCGACGGGATCGCCCGCATCGCGCAGGTTCTGAAAGTTGACGCCCTTGACGACACGGCCGGCGTCGACGTCGAGGCAGGGGATGACTCTGACGGCGAGGCTCATGTCGACCTCACCGCTGCCAGGGCCTCTTCGAGGGTGAACGCGCCTTCGTAGAGGGCGGTGCCCATGATGGCGCCCTCCACGCCCAGCGGCACGAGCCCGGCGATGGCGCGCACGTCGTCCAGGGTGGAGATTCCGCCGCTGGCGACGATGGGCTTATCGGTGCGCCGGCACACGGCCCGCAGCAGGTCGAGGTTGGGGCCTTTGAGCGTTCCGTCCTTGTTGACGTCGGTGACGACGTAGCGCGCGCACCCTTCGGCTTCGAGGCGTTGCAGCGTCTCGTAGAGGTCGCCGCCGTCGCGGGTCCAGCCGCGCGCGGCCAGGGTGGAGCCGTCGCGCACGTCCAAGCCGATGGCGACGCGGTCGCCGTGCTCGGCGATGATCTTGGCGCACCATTCGGGGTGCTCCAGCGCGGCGGTGCCGATGTTGACCCGGGTGCAGCCGGTGGCCAGGGCCGCGGTCAGGGAGTCGTCGTCGCGGATACCGCCGGACAGTTCGACGCGCATATCCACAGCACCGATGATGCGTGCGAGGAGTTCCCGGTTGTGGCCACGGCCGAACGCCGCGTCAAGGTCGACCAGGTGGAGCCATTCGGCCCCGGCGCGCTGCCAGGCCCAGGCCGCCTCGAACGGGTCGCCGTAGCGGCCCCCCGAGCCGGCCTTGCCCTGGACGAGCTGGACGGCCTGGCCGTCGGTGACGTCGACAGCCGGAAGCAGTTCGAGGGTTGAGGCCATAAAGCTTGAGGACTTTCCGTGTGGAGTGGGGTGGGACAACAGACGGTGGTGTGCGGCCCGGGCGGCTGGCGACCACCCGGTGGCCGGCAACAGTGAACGGGCGGCGGCTACAGGGTAGCGACCCAGTTGGCCAACAGGCGGGCGCCGGCGTCGCCCGACTTCTCGGGGTGGAACTGGGTGGCCCACAACGGCCCGTTCTCGACAGCGGCCACGAAGGGAGCACCGTAGTGGGTCCAGGTGACCGCCGGCGCCGGCATGCGCGGGTCGGCGGGGTGCAGTTCCCAGTTGAGCACGCCATAGGAGTGCACGAAGTAGAAGCGCTCCTCAGGGTCGATGCCGGCGAACAGGGCGGAGTCGGCGGGGGCTTGCACCGTGTTCCACCCCATGTGGGGCACCAGCGGGGCGCGCAGCCGTTCGACGGTGCCGGGCCACTCACCGCAGCCTTCGGTGGCCACGTCGTGCTCGACGCCGCGCTCAAAGAGGATCTGCATGCCCACGCAGATGCCCAGCACGGGCCGGCCGCCTGAGAGGCGCTTGCCGATGACGCGCTCCCCGCCGACGCTGAGCAGGCCGGTCATGCACGCCTCGAACGCGCCGACCCCGGGCACGACGAGACCGTCAGCGGCCATGGCGGTGTGGGGATCGGCGGTGACAGTGACGTCGGCGCCGGCGCGCTCCACGGCTCGCTGAGCCGAGCGCAGGTTTCCGGAACCGTAGTCGAGGATGACGACCCGTGGCTGCACGTGGGACCAGCGCCTTTCGTTCGTTCATCGTGGCTGTCGTGGGTGGGACGGTGGCGGGTGGGCCGCTAGGGGCCGCGCTCTAGAAGTATCCGGAACGTAGCACCCCGGCGGCCAGGGCGAGAGCGGCGCAGGCGCCGAGCGCGACGGCCAGGAGCTTGCTGGCGCGCCATGTGGTGATGGCTCCGCCCAGCAGCAGGCCGCTGAGCGCGATGAGCAGCAGCGCCCACATCGGCTGCGTCACAGTGCGCCTTTGGTGGAAGGGATTCCGGTGACGCGGGGATCGGGCTCGGCGGCGAAACGCAGCGCTCGCGCGAGGGCCTTGAACTGGCACTCCACGATGTGGTGAGCGTTGCGCCCGTAGGGGACGTGGATGTGCAACGCGACGCGCGCCTGGGCCACGAAGGACTCGAAGATGTGGCGAGTCATGGTGGTGTCGTAGTCGCGGCCGATGACCGGCGCCATGCCTTCGGGCTCGGAGTGCACGAGGTAGGGGCGCCCCGACAGGTCGACGGTGACCTCCGCGAGCGCCTCGTCGAGGGGCACTTTGGCGTCGGCGAAACGCCGGATGCCGGCCTTGTCGCCCAGTGCCTCCCGGAAGGCCGCGCCGAGGGCCAGCGCGGTGTCCTCCATGGTGTGGTGGGAGTCGATGTGCAGGTCACCGTCGGTGTGCACGGTGAGGTCGAATAGTCCGTGCCGGGCGAGCTGGTCGAGCATGTGGTCGTAGAAGCCCACGCCGGTGGAGACTTCGGCGGTGCCGGTGCCGTCGAGGGTGATCTCGACGGCGACCTTGGTCTCCTTGGTGGTGCGTTCAACGCGGCCGGTGCGGCTCATGGGGTGCGTGCTCCTGATGGTTGTGGTCGCGGGCTCTAGTCGGCCGCACCGCGGGCGGTGCCGGTCACGTCCAGCAACGTCTGGCGGAAGGTCGACATTTCCGCGGGGGTGCCGACGGTGACGCGCAGCCACTGCGGCGGCCCGACCTCGCGGACGAGAATCCCCTGGTCGAGCAGGTGCTGGAAGACGGCGCCGCGGTCGTCGAACTCGCCGAACAGCACGAAGTTGGCGTCGGAGTCGGCGACGGTGAAGCCGTGGCGGCGCAGCCAGTCGACGAGGGCGTCGCGTTCGTCCCGGAGCTGCTTGACCGCGCTCAACAGTTCGTCGGTGAACTCCACGGCGGTGGCGGCCACCACCTGGGTGACCGCGGAAAGGTGGTAGGGCAGCCGCACAAGCTGGAGGGCGTCGATGACCGCCGGGTGGGCGGCGAGGTAGCCGATGCGGGCGCCTGCCATGGCGAACGCCTTGGACATGGTGCGGGTGACGACCAGCCGCGGGTGGTGGGGCAGCAGGGACAGGGCGCTGGGGGCGCCTTCGCGGCGGAACTCGGCGTAGGCCTCGTCGACGACGACCATCCCCGGGGCGGCGCGCGCGATCTCGTCGATGGTCTCCAGCGCCAGCGCGGTGCCGGTGGGGTTGTTGGGCGAGGTCAAAAAGACGATGTCGGGCTGGTGGCGGGTGATGGCGGCGACGGCGTCCTCGGGGCGCAACGTGAAGTCGTCGGCGCGCGGCACCGACACCCACTCGGTGTTGCTGACCCGGGTGATGACCGGGTGCATCGAGTAGGAGGGGTCGAAACCCATGGCCAGCCGACCGGGGCCGCCGAAGGCCTGGAGGAGCTGTTGGAGCACCTCGTTGGAGCCGTTGGCCGCCCACACCCGGGAGGCGTCGAGGCCGTGGCCGAGGTAGCCGGCGAGGTCGCTGCGGAGCCGGGTGGCGTCGCGGTCGGGGTAGCGGTTGAGGCCGGCGGCGACGTCGGCGACGGCCCGGCCCAGGGCCTCGCTGAGGCGCTGGGAGGGCGGGTAGGGGTTTTCGTTGGTGTTGAGCGCGACCGGGACGTCGAGTTGGGGCGCTCCGTAGGGGCTGCGACCGCGCAGGTCGTCGCGCAGGGGCAGGTCGTCGACGCGCAGCGACTCACTCACGCTTGATCCTCCTGTTGGTCGGCCGCGTGCTGTCCCACGCGCAGCGCGACGGCATCGCCGTGGGCGGGGAGATCCTCGGCCCGGGCCAGGGCGAGGACGTGGGGGGCGGCGGTGGCCAGCGCGGAACGGTCGTAGTCGACCACGTGGATGCCGCGTAGGAACGACTGCACGCTCAACCCCGAGGAGTGGCACGCACAGCCGCCGGTGGGCAGCACGTGGTTGGAGCCGGCGCAGTAGTCGCCCAGCGAGACGGGGGCGTAGGGACCGACGAAGATCGCTCCGGCGTTGCGCACGCGGGAGGCGACGGCGTGGGGGTCGCTGGTCATGATCTCCAGGTGCTCGGCGGCGTAGGCGTTGACCACGGCCAAGCCGTGGTCGATATCGTCGACGAGCGCGATGCCGGACTGGCGTCCGCTCAGGGCTTCGGTGACGCGCTCGCGGTGTTTGGTCGTGGCGACCTGGGTGGCGAGTTCGGTTTCGACCTTGCCGGCCAACTCGGCGGAGTCGGTGACCAGTACCGAGGCCGCCACGACGTCGTGCTCGGCCTGGCTGATGAGGTCGGCCGCGACATAGCCGGGGTCGGCGGTGTGGTCGGCGAGCACGGCGATCTCGGTGGGGCCGGCTTCGGAGTCAATGCCGATGACGCCTTTGAGGAGCCGCTTGGCGGCGGCGACCCAGAGGTTGCCCGGGCCGGTGACCATGTCGGCGGGGGCGCATGCGCCGGCGCCGTAGGCGAACATGGCCACGGCTTGGGCCCCGCCCACGGAGTAGACCTCCTCTACGCCCAGCAGCGCGCACACGGCGAGGGTGGTGGGGTGGGGCATCCCCCCGGTCTCGGCGTGGGGCGGCGAGGCCACGGCCAGCGAGGAGACCCCCGCCTCCTGGGCGGGCACCACGTTCATGACGACGCTGGAGGGGTAGGCGGCGCGGCCACCGGGGACGTAGAGCCCGACGCGCTCCACGGGGAGCCAGCGCTCGGTCACGGTTCCGCCGGGCACGACATGGGTGGTGACGTCGGTGCGGCGCTGGTCGCGATGTACGAGGCGGGCGCGGCGGATGGACTCTTCCAAGGCGGCGCGCACGTCGGGGTCGAGTTCGGCGAGTGCGGCGTCAAGAGCGGTCTTGGGCACTCGCAGGTCGGTGAGGCGCACGCCGTCGAAGCGCTCGGTGAGGTCGACGAGCGCCTCGACTCCGCGGGTGCGAACGTCGTCGCAGATCGGGCGCACCCGGTCCACGGCCGCCTCGACGTCCATCTCGGCGCGCGGCAGCAGGCCACGCGGGTCTCCGGGGGTTCCTCGCAGGTCGATTCGGGAGATCACCCCCTCATTCTAGGGGCGGACGGCGGTATACCGGCGTACCGGTACACAGGCGCGATCATCGCCTCATTCCAGTGGCGGCACGGGGCGGCGGGGGAGGGCCCGGGGCGAGTGTGGGACGCGCCGTGGCGGCCGGATGGGGGTGGAAGTGGTGAAAAAACCGACCATGCCGACATCAAAACGCCAATAAATTAAGCCAAACCTTACTTCGGCGCGCCTTACCTAATTGACATAAAAAGAGCCTTGCCTAAGTGTGGGACATTACTTTCGCATTGATCGCCAATTGCAGAACATGACGCTATTATTGTCGTATGACTTCAACGACAACGAGCACCGATCACGGTCTTTCCAAGTTCCACCGACTCCTGCTTGAGCAGGTCAGGCACGAGTTCACGGCCTCTCAGCAATACATCGCGCTGGCAGCGTGGTTCGACGAGCACGACTTGCCCCAGTTGGCCGGATTCTTCTATCGACAGTCGCTGGAAGAGCGCGACCACGCGATGATGATCGTGCGCTTCCTCATCGACAGCGACGTCACGGTTAGCATTCCGGCGACCGACGAAATTCGCAATGATTTCGACACGGCGCGTGATCTTGTCGCCCTTGCGCTGCGCCAGGAGCAGGAGGTCACCGCGCAGTTCCAGCACCTGGTCAAGGTGGCCCGCGAAGAGAACGACTACTCCGGCGAGGAGTTCCTGCACTGGTTCCTGAAGGAGCAGCGCGAGGAAGTCTCCACCATGTCGACGCTGCTGGCCGTCGTCGACCGCAGCAACGGCAATCTGTTCGACGTGGAGACGTTCGTGGCGCGTGAACTCTCCAGCACGGGCGAGGAGGACCACACGGCACCGGAGACGGCGGGACCAGAGGTCTCCTGAAGGTCTCCTGACGCCCCGGGCCCACACCCCACGGGGGTGACCGCCAGCGGCCGGTGGCCCCCCGCAGGGGGATGAACCACCGGCCCCCAGCCGACAGCAGCCGCCTCGATTAGGCATACTGGGACAATGCCTCGCAGGCTGCCTCTTTTCCCACTTGGTTCTGTACTCTTTCCCGGTATGGCGCTGCCGCTGCGCGTCTTCGAGGAGCGCTACCGCCGGTTGCTGGCCGACCTCCTCGACGAGCCCGCCGACGAACCACGACGGTTCGGCATCGTGGGCATCGAGTTCGGCCACGAGGTCGGCGAGGGCGCGGCGCACCGCCTCTCCGACGTCGGCTGTGTGGCCGAGATCAGTAGCGTCCACCGGCGCGAGGATGGCCAATACGACATCGTCGCCCAAGGCATGACCAGGTTCCGGGTCGACGCGGTCGATGCCCCCGACGCCGAGCGCCCCTATCAGCGGGCTGCGACCACCCCCTTGCCCGACGAGGTCGGTGAGGGGGCTGAGGAACTGGCCGAGCGGGTGAACCGGCTGTTCACCACCTACTGCGAACGGCTGGCCAGTGCCGGGGTGCGTGTGGAGATCCCCGACGATTTCCCCACCGACCCGCTCCCGCTGTCCTACGCGGTGGCGGCGGCTGTTGTGGTCGACCGCTACGACAAGCAGGGGCTGCTCGAAGTCGACCAGGCCACGGAGCGGCTGAAACGGCTGGCCGAGCTGCTGCGGCGGGAGAACCGGCTGCTGACCACGCTTCCCACACTGCCGGCGGGTCCTTTCACGCGCCACGAGGTCAGCCTGAACTAGCGCCGTCGTCTCGCTCGTCGGAGGCCGGCACCCAAAAGCCTCGGCCGGCAGCGCTACGGGCTAGCCTCGAAGGACCGGTGCCGAGACGAAAGGAGCGGGATGGGCGCTCAGAAGACCCCTGCCACGATGGCCGCGAACCGAGCCAACGTCGAGTTCACCCTCCACCCCTACGAGGCACCGGGAAAGGCCTCCTACGGCGAGGAGGCCGCCGACGCGCTCCAGGTGGCGCGCGAGCGCGTGTTCAAGACCCTGGTGGCCGAGGTCGACGGCGAGCTGACGGTCGGAATCGTGCCGGTTCACCGCAGCCTCAACCTCAAGGCGCTGGCCGCAGCGGTGGGCGGCAAGCGGGCCGCGCTGGCCGAGTCGGCCACCGCCGAACGCGCCACCGGATACGTGCGCGGCGGGATCAGCCCCCTGGGCCAGCGCAAGCGGTTGCGCACGGTCGTGGACTCCTCGGCCGACGACCACACCACCATCTTCGTCTCCGCCGGCCGGCGCGGGTTGCAGATGGAGGTCTCCCCCACCGACCTCATCCGGGCAACCGGGGCGGTCACCACGGGGATCGCCACCGGCGAGTAAGGCCCCTCGCCCTACTCGGGTACGGTGCCGGGCCGGCCCGGCGGGGACACGGCGGGGGTGCCGGCTGCGGACGGCGACTCGTGAGGCTCGCGGCTGAGGCGTGGGAGATCGCCGCGCCAGAGGCTGACTGCGTCGAACAGGCCGTACTGCAACACGGCCACGAACGCCCACAGCACCAGCGCGCTGCGGGCGCGCAGCAGCAGCGCGGCTTCGACGGTGTCGCCGGGCTCGGCCTCGGCAATGGCGGGCCCGGCGAGGGCGGCGTCGAGGGTGACACCCGTCTGCCAGGCCAGCACCGCGCCCAGCAGCGCCCCGGCCGTGAGGCCGAGCAGGACAGCCAGGCGCAGGTCGGTCCGGGTGCGCACGGAGTAGTGGTGCTGCGCCAGGTAGCCGACGTAGCCGCAGATCAGCCCGGCGAGCACCATCATGATCGCGTAGTAACCGTCGCGGGCGAACAGATCCTCTGAGATGGGGTAGGGCGCCGTGGCCCCATCGGAGATCACGGTCACTTGTGCCGGCGGGGCCAGGGCCCACCACAGCAGCCCCAGCGGCGGACCAAGCACCGTCAGGCTCCCCAGGGCCGCTCCACCAGCGACGAATTGTCGCGCCACCACCGATCGTCCACCTGCCCCTTCTGTCACGGTGGGGATCGCCGGTCCCTCCAAGCGCCCCCGCGCCTCCCGAATCTATCCCCGGTGGGATGGCACAACCCAAAACGCGGCGGGCACGGCGCGGGAGCGAAGGCGGGGACGGCGTGGCCACGACATCGTGGCCAGCTTCGGCACGGCCCCGGCAACGCCTGGCGAACAGGGCGCGCAGGGCTCCCGCGCCGCCGGCAGGCGAGGTGTCGCATTCTCGCAACTCCCCCGAAAGCAGGTGAGCTCAGGTGTCCTCCTCGTCGCGGCCACTGGTCTGGCCGGTGTCTTCGGCGAGGATGCGGTACAGCCCGCGCCGGGTGTCGTCGAGGAGCTGCTTGGCACGCTGCACCTGCTCGGGTGTGCCGGCCTGTAGCACCTGTACGGCCGCCGCCGAAAGCTGGGCGGCCAGCGCGCCGAACTCGCCGAAGTCGCCTTGGGGCTCGTCGGCGTCCTCGAACGCCTCCCAGGGCGGGGTCAGCTCCTCGGCGTTGTCGTCGACGTAGGAGCGGCCCTCCTCAGTCAGCTCGAAGGGGCGGCGGCGGTTATCGCCGGAGCCGGCCGCGGGCCGCACCAGCCCTTCGTCTTGCAACTGCTGGAGCATGGGATAGACCGACCCGGGGCTGGGCCGCCACGCGCCACGGCTGCGTTCGCGCCCCTCCCGGATGATCTCGTAGCCGCTGCGGGGCTCCTCAGCTAGCAGCAGCAGGATGCCGGTGCGCACGTCGCCCCGCCGCGCCCGGCGACCGCCGGATTTGCGGTGCCCGTGCGGGCCACCGAAGAACCATTCGAACGGGGCGCCGGGAGGCATGGGAGGCCCGCCCCAGGGCCCCTGCGGCGGGAACGGACGCCCCCCTCGGGGGCCGCCACCGCGGGGACCTGTCATCGCCAGCCACGGCGGCCGGCGGCAGTCACCAGCAAAGTGCCCGGGTGTGCCGGGGATGTCCCAACCGCCGCCGCGGCGACGCTCCCCCTTGCCACCGCCACGCGCTCTGCCTTCCCAGGGCCACGGCATTGCCATCGCAGTCATCACACGATCCTTTCCGATCGCTCATTTCCTATCGAGATGTATTAACGATATATCGAGATAGGGTCGCGTTCAAGGGATGGTTGGGCGGCACCGGCCTCGGTTCGCCCGCCGCGGCCGACATGCGCGAACGTGCCGGCCGCGGCGCCGTAGACTCGACAGCAGCTCCGGGCGGACACGCCGTCGCGAGCGTCGGCACCGCGTGTTCACCGCCGGGTCATTCTGGGGCTGCGCGGGATTGCTCGCGCCGCGCTAGATAAGGGCGCGACCGCGTTTCCCGCCGGGAAGGGACAACCGACACCGATGCGTTCGACAACGCGCACACTGGCCTTACTCACCGCGCTCGCCACCACTCTGACGCTCATGACGGCACCGGCCGCAGCCGAGTACAGGCACGGCGACCACGGGCACCACCACGGGGGCCACGGCGAAGGCCACGGCACGGGGCACGGCGCCGCGGAGATCCGTTTCGCCACGTTCAACGCCTCGCTCAACCGCGCCTCCGCCGGAGAACTGGCCGCGGACCTGGCCACCGGCACCGACACCCAAGCCCACACCGTCGCCGAGATCATCCAGCGCGTCCGGCCCGACGTCTTGCTGCTCAACGAGTTCGACTACGACGCCCGGGGACGAGCCGCCGAGCTGTTCCAGGAGAAATACCTCTCCGTTCCCCACGAGGGCGCCGCGGGCATCGACTACCGCTACCGCTACACCGCGCCCAGCAACACCGGGATCGCGTCGGGCTTCGACCTCGACAACGACGGCGTGGCCGTCACCGAACCGGAGACCGCGGGCTACGGCGACGACGCCTTCGGGTTCGGGGCGTTCCCCGGCCAATACGGCATGGTCGTCTACTCGCGCTACCCCATCGCCACCGACAAGGTGCGGACCTTCCAGAAGTTCCGCTGGGCCGACATGCCCGACGCGCTGCTACCGACCGCCCCCGACACCGGCGAGCCGTTCTACTCCGCTGCGGAGCTGGCGCGCCTGCGGCTGTCGTCGAAGAGCCACTGGGACATCCCGATCCGCGCCGGGCGTGGCCGCAGCGTCCACCTCCTGGCCAGCCACCCCACACCCCCCAGCTTCGACGGCCCAGAACAACGCAACGTCAAACGCAACCACGACGAGATCCGGTTCTGGGCGGACTACGTGCGGCCGTGGCGGGCAGGCTACATCTACGACGACGAGGGACAACGCGGCGGGCTGCACCCCGGTGCGGCGTTCGTCGTCGCCGGTGACCTCAACGCCGACCCCAACGACGGCGATGGCCACCCCGATGCGATCGCGCAACTGCTCGACTCCCGCCGCGTCAACTCCGCTGTGGTGCCCACCAGCGCCGGCGGGGCTGAGGCCGCCCAGGCCCAGCAGGGCGCCAACACCGACCACACCGGCGCCCCCGCCCAGGACACCGCCGACTTCGCCGACACTCCCGGCCCCGGCAACCTGCGGGTCGACTACGTGCTGCCCTCCCGAGGGCTGGCTGTCCGAGACGCCGGGGTCTTCTGGCCCACCTCCGACGACCCGCTGAGCCGCCTCACCGGAAGCTACCCCTTCCCCAGCTCCGACCACCGGCTGGTCTGGCTCGACCTGCACCGGCGCTGACCGCTGCCACGGAGCGGGTGGTCGGGACGCCGGACACGGCCAGACCACCCGTTTTCCCGTTTTTTCCCACCTCACCGGTGGTATCGGCGGCGCGGGCGCATGGTGGCGCCGATCTCGGGCACGAGGTCGGGAGGGGGAACAACGTATGGCCACCACTGACGACTCGCACGAGCGACAGCACCCGCGCACCGTCGACTCCGTGTCGCAACCCTCGCAGGCGCAGCCGGGGACGGCCGGCGAGCGCCCCCAATTCGTGATCCAGCGCCACGCCGCCAGCACCGACCACTACGACTTTCGGCTAGAAGTCGAGGGGACGCTCAAGTCGTGGTCGGTGCCCAAGGGGCCCTCGATCGACCCTGCGCAGAAGCGGCTCGCCCTGCCCACGGAGGACCACGCGCTCGACTACGCCGACTTCGAGGGCACCATCCCCAACGGGGACTACGGGGCGGGCACGGTCTTGATCTGGGACCGCGGAACCTACACCAACACCACGGTGGAGCAGGGCCACGAGGTGAGCATGAGCCACGGACTCCACCAGGGCCACGTGTCATTTCGCCTCCACGGCGACAAACTCGACGGAGGCTATGCCCTCAACCGGATACGTCGCGGCTCCGACGAGGCGTGGCTACTGGTCAAGGAGCGTGACGAGGCCGCCGACGCGGGCGACGAGCCCACCACCCGCCCGGAGTCGGTGCGCACCGGCCGCGACATCGACGAGGTCGCACGCGACGACGAGGCTGAGCAGCAGTGAGCGGCAGCAAGGAGAACCTGCGGGTGGACGGCTACGACGTCGCCGTGAGCCACCCCGACAAGATCCTGTTCGACGACGACGCGATCACCAAACGCGACCTCGCCGAATACTACCGCGCCGCCGGAGCGGCGATGCTGCCGCACGTGCGCGAACGGCCCTTGGCGATGCACCGTTTTCCCGAGGGGATCAACGCTGAGGGCTTCTTCCAGAAACGGCGCCCCGACCATGCCCCGGACTGGGTGGGGGCCGTGCGCGTCGAGCGCGAGCAGGGCGGCGCGGTGACGATGGTGTCCTGCTCCACCACGGCCGTCCTGGTGTGGCTGGCCAACCAGGCGGTCATCACCGTCCACCCGTGGTTGAGCCGCAACCGCGCCCTTCACCGGCCCGACCGGCTCATCATCGACATCGACCCGCCAGAGGACGACTTCGCTCGGGTGCGCCGCGCCGCCGGCGACGTGCGGGCGGTGCTGGAGGAGGCGGGGCTGCTCTGCTATGTGATGACGACGGGCTCGCGCGGGGTACACGTGGTCACGCCGCTGCGCCCGGAGCGCGACTTCGACGACGTGCGAGCGCTCTCGCACGAGCTGGCCAACCGCGCCGCCCAGCGCCACCCCCGCAGCCTGACCACCGAAGTGCGCAAGAACAAGCGCGGCGACCGCGTCTTCCTCGACACCCTGCGCAACGCCTACGCGCAGCACGCCGTGGCCCCGTACTCGGTGCGCCCGCTGCCTGGGGCTCCGGTGGCTACGCCGCTGACGTGGGAGGAACTCGACGCGACAGCCTCGGCGCGGGTGTGGACCGTGCACACCGTCGGCCCTCGCCTGGCGGCCGACCCATGGCGGGACATGGCTCGGCACGCCCGCTCCCCCGCCCGGCTCGCCCACCACTAACAAGAGCGCCGGCAGGGGCACCCCCTCGGTCACGATCACTGGTGCGCCGCTGACACGCCCGGCCGACGACCGGGTGCCGTCCGATTCCTGCCAGGCTCGGCTGCGTGGCCGGCCCACCGTGTGGAACCCAGGTGGTATTCGCCGCGTCGACAGCAATGCGTGACAATCCATGCACCCGAGAGCCGATTTCGTCACTGTCGTGCGGGTACGATTTTCACAAAAGAATCCCCCGTTCTGAACAGGACGTTCCTATCGCGTGTTGTGGGTCGGCACTGCTGTACCGTTGCCGGCCGACAAGAAAGAGATACGTCGCCGTGTCTGCGTTTCCTCATCGAGCCGCCCCCACATGGCAACTGAGAATCCTCGATTCGAGGGGCGTTTTCGTCGGGGCGGGAATTGTCGTCAGCCCCGAGCACCTTGTGACCTGTGCCCATGTGGTGCGCTCGGCGGCCGGGCCCAGCGGCAGGGACCGGGAGGAGCGAAACGATACGGGCCATGAGGCCACCGTCCTCGTCGAGGCGCAGGGGCGCGCGATCGCGGCGGCCCCCATGGCCGAAGGGTGGTTCGAGGACCGACCGCCCTGGGACATCGCCGTCCTGCACACCAGCGAGAGCTTGCCCACCACCGTGGCGACCGCGCCGCTGGGCGGCTACGAGGGGGCTCGGGCGGCCGGCCGCACGGTGAGCGTGCTTGGACTGGGCGACGTCGCGCACGGCGTGTGGGCCTACAGCGTGCTGCGCGCCCCCAGCGGACCACGCGCTGGTTATGTGCAACTCGACGCCGCCTCGACGCTGGGGCCTCGGATCACCGAGGGGTTCAGCGGCAGCGGGGTGGTCGACACCACCACGGCGCACGTGATCGGCGTCGTCAGCGACTCCTACGCCGATCCGCGCGGCACCTTCGGCGACGTGGCCTGGATGATCCCGGTCGACACGATCCCGGCGGTGTGGTCGGGGCAACTCCGCCCCGCAGCGCCCACCACGCCCCCGGCGCAGCGCGACACCGCCTGGGTCGACGGAGCGACGCGGACACACCGGCTGGTTGTAGCCCTGTGCGAGGTTCCCACCATCGCCATGCTCGGCCCGCGCGAGGTCTTCCACTCCTACCTGGCCGGCCGGATTCGGCGGTGGGTGCCCTACGAGGGACCGGCCGAGCTTTACGCCGCGCGGCTAGTGGCCCGCTGCCGAGACCACGGCGAGCTACGCTCCGCGCTGGCCGTATTGGACCTGCTGGAAGACAACAGCGAGCCGATGCGCCGGTGCTGGGAGGCGGCGGCGCCCGTGTTGCGCGGAGGTCCCTCCTGATGCGCCAGGCCCGCCACGAACTCGTCAAAGCGCTGGCTGACGTCCCGACCTTGGCGACGGTGAGCCGGCGGGAGATCTACTGCTCCTACCTGCCCGACACGATCCACCGCAGCGTAGACCTGACAGGGGCGCCCCACGAGTTCTGCGAACAACTCGTGTACGCCTGTGTGCGCCACAACCGGCTACGGCTGGCCCTACGGTGGCTCGTCGCCAAAGAGGAAGACACCTCGCGCAGTGTCACGCTGGCGACCGAGGCCGCCGAGCCGCTGTTGGCCGAGGAAGACGCCCTGCTACTGGGGCCAGAAACCACTGACCGGTTGAGCACGCTGCTGGTCACCCTGGCACCACGCGACTTCGAGTCGGCCTACACCACAGCGGTGCGCGATCGCCTGGCCGACCTCGACGATGTACCGGCGCCCCAGACAGGCTGGGAAGCCTTCCTGGACCTCCACGACCTGCCGCCGGATCTGGCGGGCGTGGAGCGCGCGCTGCTGTTTACCGAGCACCTCGCCCTCCACCGCCCCGACCTGGCGCGGCGGCTGCGTTCCTGGGGGGAGGCCCAGCCCAGCAACAGCGCCACCCGGCAGGCGGTGGAGCGCATCCGCGCACAGGCGGGCGCCGAACCCGTGGCCAGCGGGCTTCGGCCCGAGCCCGCGCGACTGCTCGTCGAACTCGAACCCCTCGACGACCACGCCGGCCAGTACCGGCTGCACCACTGGATTCACATGAGCCCCCACCGCGAGAGCGCGCCGGAATTCGTGGGGCTGCACAACCGGGAGACCGTGGCGCGAGCCCACGTGGAGCGGCGCATCGCCGAGATCGCTGAGGAAGCCGACAACCTCGCCGTACGCGGCAACCACGCCCAACTACGCCTGGAGTTCATCGTGCCGCTGCACCTGATGGGGCTGCCCGTGGCCACGTGGCGACGCGCCCTGCCCGCCGAGGTCGACCCCGAACCCGGGCGCATGGGCGCCGAGTTCGAGATCAGCTTCCGCATCCGGGAGTACCTGCGCTGGCACGGCAGCTACCGGGGGGCGCGCTCGCGCAACGAGGAACGCTGGCACCGCCTGGAGCGGGGACGCTCCCGTACCGCCTACCCCAACGACACCCAGCGTCCGGCCGGCATGCGGCTCTCGGAGTACCTGGCCAACCGCGACATCGCCGCGCTGATCGTCGATGCGACCGCCGGCGCGCGCGACTGGAGCCAACAGTTACACGCCGCCGTGGCCGCCGGCATCCCGGCCGTCCTCTACTGCCAGGACCCCCACCTGGCCTCACCGGCGGCCACGTACCGACCGATACTGCCCGAAATCCCGGCCACAACCACGCTGGTGGGATTACCGCAGACGATACGGGAAATCCGTTCCACAGAACGCCTGTCCCCGGATGGCCCCAGTGTTGCGGAGAGTTACTCCCTAGGACTGATCCTGCACGACACCGCTCCCATCTTTCCACCCCGCCCCCCGCTGTCGTCGGCCAACGCCGCGTAATCCCCGTCGAGGTCACTGCCCATGGTCTCTTCCCCCGCCGACTCCGGCGATCCCAGTGCCGCGCCCGCCCCCTGGTGGCTCTACCACGGCACCGGCCGGCCCCGCCCCGGATTCCGGTTGGCCGATGAGCTGCCACCGCCGCCGCCGTGGCGACGCTTCGCCGACCCCGCGACCACCGAGCTGGCCACCCCGCCGCCGTTGGATCAGCCCGGCCCCGAAGCCGACCGCATCCTGGGGCCCGTCCATGCCGGCACCGACGGCTCCAGCCACGCTTCCCGCCAGCAGCTCGACAAGATCAACGCCGCCATCGTGCTGCGCCGCCCGCTGCTGGTCAGCGGCCCACCCGGCTCGGGCAAATCCGCCCTGGCCACGCTGATCGCCCGCGAACTGCAATTGGGCCCGGTGCTGCGCTGGACGATCAACAGTCGCAGCGACGTCGGCTCCGGTCTCTACGACTACGACCCCATGGCCCAGATCCACGACATCAACCTCGAAACCGCTCTCTACCAGTCCCGTGCGCAGCGCCCCTACGCCCAGTCGACCTCCTCCGCCCCCGGTGTGCGCGACAGCGCCGAACGCATCGGCGACTACCTGCGGCTGGGGCCGTTGGGCACGGCGTTCCTCCCGTTTGAGCTGCCGCGGGTACTGCTCATCGACGAGTTCGATAAAGGCGACCTGGACCTCGCCAACGACCTGCTCGAACTGTTCGAGAGTGGCCGCTACGAGATTCCCGAACTGCGACGGTTGGCCCCCACCGCCCCGAGCCTGCGCGTCCCCACTGCCGACGCTGCGGGCATGGTCACCGTCACCGGCGGTGCCGTGGAGTGCTCGGCTTTTCCCATCGTGGTGCTGACCAGTAACGGCGAGCGGGACTTCCCGCCGGCCTTCCTGCGCCGTTGCATCCCGCTGCACCTAGACGAGTTCAGCGAAGAGCAACTGGCCGCCGTCATCGCCGCCCACTTCACTCATGGCGGCACCGAACGTGACCGCGCTTTGATCCGCGCCTTCCTCGACCACAGCCAAGACCACGGCGGTCTCGCCATCGACCAGCTACTGAACTCCGTCTACATGGCCACTTCCACCGGGCTACTCGATGGGGGAACCTGGAGCCAGGAGACCGTGCACCGGGTTCGCACGCTCCTGTGGCACCGACTGACGGAAGGGCCCTGATGCGTGGACCCCTCGGACACAGCGCCTCCGGTGGCCACCATCTCCACGAGCCCACCGCGTCCCACCCCACCGCCGAAGAGATCGGAGACGCCCTCTACCTCCAGGCCCTCATCCACGCCACCGGCGCCGCCCCCGCCGGTGCCTTAGAGCCCGCCGATACCGGACAGCCGACGGCCACCGACAGCGGGGGTGAGCCGGCTACCGAGCCTGAGCAGCCACCCGTAGCCCACGACCGCGAGCCGCCCCCCACATCCTCCGCCGAGACCGCGGCAGACGAGGAAACCGCAGCCTCGCAACCGGACACCGACACCCTCGCCGTCACGGTCGAGCCCGCCGAACGGCTCTCCGCCGAGGCGGGGAACGCTGCCCATGCCGAGCGCGGGCACCCGCTGCCGCGGCTGCCGGTTCTGCCGCGACGCCAGCAGTTGACTAAGGCGCTACGGGCCCTGGCGGTCAGGTTCCCCTCGCCGCGGCGGCGCCAACTCGACGTCGCCGCCACGGCGAGCCTGGCCGCGGCACGCATGATCTCCCGGCTCGCCGCCGGCACCGCCGCACGAGGACGAGCCGCGCCCGTGGAACCGGTGATCATCGAGCCGGTCAACCGGACCGTGAACGAGGCGGCGCTGCACGTGACCGTGCTGGCCGACGACAGCCTGTCCATGCTGTTCCACCGGGAGCTGGCCGACGAGTTCGCCGACCTGCTCCGCGAGTCGCACGGATTCGCCGCAGTGCGGCTGCTGCGGTTCGACTCCGACAAGGCCGAAAACGAGCGTGTCACGCTCCGCACCGCCGCCGGCTCTCCCGCCGGCGCCCCCGAGCGGCTCTTCCCGCGCGATTCGGTCGGGCGGCACGTGGTGTTCGTGGTCAGCGACACCATCGGGGTGGGCTGGCACACCAAGCGGGTGCAGAGCTGGCTGGCCGGTCTGACCCGCATGGCCGCGGTGGCCGTGGTACACGCGCTCGACGCCGACCACTGGCAGCGCACGGGGATCGACCCTGAGATGGTGCGGCTGCGGTGCACTCCCCCGAGTGCGGTGGGGCAGGTGCGCCGTAACCACGAGTACACGGTCTGGCCCGCCGCAGCCGCCGATTCCGTGGCCTCCTGGCCCGGCCTCGATCCCCCGGAGGCCCCCACATCGTGGGAACCGACCGCGGTGGCCCTACCGGTGGTGGACCCGCGCTCAGGCGAGGCCATCGTGTCGCTGGCACGTTTCCTGGTCCACGAGCCGGGAGCGCGCGAGATCACGATCCCGGCGATCATGGCCACACCGGTGCCCACCGCTGCCCCGGCCCCCCACCGGGGCGCCCCCGAGGGCGGCGCAACGGCTGCGCGCGGTTGGGGGAAGGTGGCGGCCGAGCCCGCGCGCCCACCGCGGTCGGCGGGAGAGGCCCACGCCGGCACCGACGATGCCCTCGGCTGGGTCACCGCGTTTCGGCAGAGCGCTTCCCCCACTGCTTTCACGCTGGCCGTGGCTCTGGCCACTGTCCCGCTCGCACCTCCCATCATTCGCCTGGTGTGCGAAAACGTCACCGGCCGCGCGCACCCAGCGGAACTGAGCGAGATCTTCTTCGGCGGCCTGATCCAACTCGTCGGGCCGGTGGACCGCGATGACACGGTGGTGTGGGAATTCCGGGCCGGGGTGCGCGAAGCGCTGCTGGCCATCGGTGGACGGCGCTCGCAGATCCGGGAACTGCTGGCTGAGATATGTGAGCGTTTCGCCGCCCACACGCCGTGGTTTCATGACCTGGGGCGGTTGTTGCTCACTCCAACGGAAATGGTGGACCCGCCGGAAACAGAGCGATCCACCCCCTATATCCGTGCCACGCTTCCGGCGTTGGCGACGCTTTCTGCGGCCCACCGCGCGAGCGCGTGGGAAATTCGGCGCATGATCGACAATCCGGAAAACCACTCGGGAGAAACAGGCGACAACAGGTTTAGCGATTCTTCACCGACGCCCCGCGGCAACGACGTACAATTTGAAATCCAGCACACTTTTGAGGGTGGTGGCCCTTCTGCCGGCACCCCCAGCTTGACAGCTTCAGCCTCGCACGATCGACAGGCCGCTTTGAGCTCACACACTTCGTCTGCCTCCCCTTCCACTCCGGGGCCCACGGGAGAAGCACTGATGACCGATGCCGCACTCACCCCTGGTGGCACCATGTCGCCCCCGTTTTCCATCTGGCACGGAGTTCCTGGCCGCAACCCGGCCTTCGTGGGGCGTTCGGAGGCGCTCCTGGAACTGCGTCGACGGTTGTCCTCGGGAGAGTCGACCCTGTTGTTACAGGCGCTGCACGGCATGGGCGGGGTCGGCAAAACCGCGTTGGCGGTGGAGTACATTTTCCGCAACAGCGAAGATTACGATCTGGTCTGGTGGATTCCCGCCGAGCAGACTAACCAGATCAACGAATCCTTCGCTGCTCTGGGAGAAAAACTGGGGCTGTCCTCCTCGCGCATGTCGACTGAGCAAACCGTAAGCGCGGTGCGAGAGGCACTGCGGCGCGGCACTCCCTATCGACGTTGGCTGCTGGTCTTCGACAACGCCAAGTCTCCCGAAAGTCTGGACCCCTACCTGCCGGTGGACGGCCCCGGCCACATCATCATCACCTCACGCGACCTGACCTGGGGGACCCCCGGCACCGCCAGCGGCGCGCTCGACGTCGACGTCTTCCAGCGCCAAGAAAGCATCGAACTGTTGCGCGCCCGCGGCCCCAAAGGGCTCAGCGTCGAGGAGGCCGAACGGCTCGCCGAGGAGTTGGGGGACCTGCCACTGGCGCTAGACCAGGCTGCGGTGTGGCTCTACGAGAGCGCGATGCCCGTCACGCACTACCTCGCGGAATTCGAGAGCAAGCGCGAGGAGTTGCTGCGGGTACTCAGCCCCACCGACGCCACCCAGGTGGGGGTCGTGGCCGCGTGGAACGTCTCGCTGGACCAGCTCCAGCACAGCAACCGAGGCGCGCTGGAGCTGCTTCAGGTCTGCGCCTTTTTGGCCTCGAGCCCCATTCCGCAGACGCTGTTCACATTGGCCCGCGATGTCTCCGCCCCCGAGGCGCTCTCTCGCGCGCTGGGCGACCCGCTGCTGTTGGGGCGCGCCATACGGGAGGTGACGCGGTTCGGCCTGGCCCAGATCGACCACGAAAACAACACCCTCCAACTGCACCGACTGGTCCAAGACGCGCTGATACTGCCGCTGGACTCCGAACAGCGCGAGGAGCTGCGCCACACCGCGCACCAACTACTCGCTAAGAGCGACCCGCAAAGCCCCACCGTTCCCGCCTCACGTGGCCGCTACGCCGAACTTCTGCCACACGTGTGGCGCTCACGCGCCTGGGACTGCACCGACCCGTGGGTGCGCCGGCTCGTCCTGCACGAGGTCGAAGTCAGCTACATCCGCGGCGACTACGAGGAGAGCCAGCGGCTGGGAGAAACGGCGGTGGCCTACTGGGAGGAGAAACTGGGCGCCGACCACATCGACACCATCCAAGGCGGGCTCACGGTCAACAGCCCATTGCGCCGACTGGGGCAGTACCAAAAGGCCCGCGAATACACTGAGTGGGCGCTGAACGTGCTCACCCGCGACTTCGGCCCCGAGGCGCCTGAGACGCTGGAGGCCCAGATCGATCTGGTGCGTGACTTGCTCTACGCCGGTGACTTCCACGCCGCCGCCGATCTGGCCGAGCACACCTACGAAGCCTCCCAGCGCGTGCTGCCTCGCGACGACCCGCAAACCCTGCGGGCGGCCCACCACCACGCCTCGACGCTGCGGCTCAGCGGCGACGTCGAGCGCGCTGTAGCGGTCATCCGGCGCACGGTCGAACTGCGCGAGGTGACGCAGGGCCGCGACGCTCCCGTGACGCTGGGGGCGCGCAACGGTCTGGCCCTAAGCCTGATGGAGGCCGGGCAGTATCAGGAGGCGTTGGAGATCCAACGCGACCTGACCGCCAAGACCCGCGCCATCTTCGGAGATACGGCCCCCGGGCCGCTGGAGAACAGCGGCGTCCTGGCAGTGATGCAGCGTCGCATGGGGATGTTGGAAGAGTCGGTGAAGCTGTCAGATTTCGTCTACCGGACGTATCTGAGCCGGTTTGGCGCCGACAGCACCAGCACGCTGCACAGCGCGGCCCTGCACATGGTGGGGCTACGCGCCATCGGACGCCACGACGAGGCGCTGCGACTGGGAGAGGACACCGCCCGGCGCTACACCGCCCTGTTCGGCGTCGAACACCCCCACGTGGCCGCCGCGAACGTCAACCTGGCGATCACGTTGCGCCTGGAGAACCGGGTGAACGAGGCCAAGGAACTCGACGAGGACGCCTTGGCGCTGCTGCGGCGCAAGCTCGGCTATGACCATTCCAGCACAATCGCCTGCGCCCTGAACCTGGCGAGTGACCTGTTCGCCTCCGGTGACGTAACCGGGGCCATCGAACTCGACACCGAGACGGTGCAGCGGTGCCGCCGCACTCTCACCGAGAAGCATCCGTTGACCCTGCTCGCACGGCGGAATTTGGCGCTGGATCGCCAGCACATCGAGCCGGAGGCGGCTGCGGCAGAGCTGGCCGAGGTCGAACGGGACTACACCGACGTGTTCGGCCCCGAGCATCCGGCCACGCAGTCGGTGCCGCGGTGGATGCGAGGCAACGCCGATATCTTCCTCAGCCAGATCTGAGCGGTTCGGGGCCACAAACACAAAACGGCCCCGCTAGGGCGAGGCGGTGGGTGGCGCTCGAATCCAGTGACGATGCTATGCGAAATATGCTTGCCGGATCGCGGAAAGAAGCGCGCACCACTCCAGTAACGGAAAGGAAAGAATTACCCCGTCCTGGTGCGCTGTGTCGCGGACGGCTACACCGGCGGAGGCGAGCATAGCGGTATCGACACAGTCGGTACCGTGATCGTTGTCGCTGTAGCTGGACTTTCGCCAGGTGACGGCGGTGCTCGCCACCCTCTCCGGCCAGACACGCGGCGACGAAAGATCATCGAGGCCGCGTTCCTCGTTCATCACCACATGAGTCCCTTAGTATCGCTGTGGTCACTCCACATCTCCATTGACGTCGACTGATCCCACTTTTGTCGGTAATCCTGCTATCGCGTTCACTCTGCTGTATACCCTCCTCATGGTTGCTTTCATGTAGTCCACAATGGGACAAATCCTGGCTCTGGGGCGGGTACGTCAAGAGAATGTCACCACTAATGCGGCAGGAGCCCTTCCCCCGTCCCTTAAAGGAGAGTGCGCCCCATGGCCGAACTCGTACCATTCACGACTCGTGACAACCAGACGATCTATGTGGAATCGGCGGGGGCTCGCTCAGGGGCGGTCAACGTCAGTCGTCACAACCTCCCACAACAGGCGCAACGGCAATTCTCCGAAATCGTCGAGCAGATTTCTCACATCGCGGAATCGTTGGCGTCGCAGGTCGGGAAGCTGGACGTGCGGCCCTCCGAGGTCACCGTGGAACTCGGAGTGGGCATCACCGGCTCCGCCGACGTCTTCATCGCCCAGGCCAGTTCCGAGGCCGCCCTCACGGTCACCCTGACCTGGTCTCCCGGTGACGAGACCGCGGGGACGCCCAACTCCCCACCCCAGGAGTGAGCGACGCCGCGCTCGGTGGGCCGGCCCACCGAGCGCGGCGTGGAAATGGCGCACGATGGGGGAGGGAGCACCTGCGTACCTAACCCTAGATTCTCTAGAGTCGTACCATGATGCCCCAGTTGGATACAGAGGTTCGCGCCCTCGCCCGCACGCTGTGGGAGTTCCACGCCGCGCCGGCGCGCTGGGAAGCCCCCGAAACCGCGGATCTGATCCTGGCGCTGGGAAGCCATGACGTTCGAGTCGCCGTGCACGCCGGCCGGCTCTGGGCCGCGGGAGCGGCCCCCCTGGTGCTGATATCGGGCGGCCATGGGCGGCGCACCAGCGGCAAGGACGGGCATGCGCGATGGCAACGCTGCGAAGCCGAGGTCTTCGCCGAGGTGGCGCGCGACGTGGCCGGAGTCCCCGACTCCGCGCTGCTCCTCGAGCGCCACGCCACCCATACCGGCGAGAACTTCGCGCTGAGCCGCACCCTGGCCGAGGAGCACGGCCTCAAGGTGGGGCGTGCGATCGTCACGGCCAAGCCCTACATGGGACGGCGGGCCCTGGCCACGGCTGAGGTGCGCTGGCCCGACGTCGACTGGGTCTTCCGGTGCTTCCCCGGCGGCTACGACGGCTACCTTGACGAGTGGCATAGCGAGCGAGAGCTGATCCACTTCCTCGTAGGCGACCTGCAACGGTTGGAGGTCTACGCCGAACGAGGGTGGAACACGCGGGTCGAGGTGCCTACGGCGGTGACCAAAGCCTATGAGCGTCTCGTCAAACTCGGCTTCACCGACCACGCCGTGCCCGGGGTGCCGCTGGCGCAGTGAGCCCGCACCCACCGACGGCCCCGGAGGACCGGCGGGCGGGAACGGGCTGGTCGCCGGGGAGGAGGCGAGGACGAGTCAGAGCGCCAACCGCACCATGATGGCGGTGCCCGTCGCGGTGACCTGCCCGTTGTGACGGATCTCGCCGGAGACGAAGACCTTGCGGCGCTCGGTTCCGGTCACGCGCGCCTCGACCGACAGCGGCTCGTTGAGCGGGGTGATCTCGTGGAAGTCGACGTTGAGATTGGCGGTGAGGCCTGGCATGCCGGCGGCGCCGGCGGCGGCACCGAGCGCCTGGTCGAGCAGGGCCGCTACCCAACCGCCGTGAGCAGCCCCCGGCGGTCCCTGGTAGGCCCCGCTGAGCGTGACCTCGCCGCGCAGCCCGTCGTCGGTACGCTCCAGTGACAGCGGCGGAGCGGCCGGGTTGGTGTCGCCGGAGACGGCGTTGATGACGGTGGAATACTCCGCTCTGGCCTGGGGGCTCTCCTCTTTGAGCACGGTGGTGGTGTCGCGGCGACGCGCGTTGAGCCGCTCGGTCAGCGCCTCGACCATCCCCCGGGCGGCGACGAGCTCCTCGCGCTCGACATCAGTATGGGCGACCGCCTCGACGAGGTGGCGCACCTGCTCGGCCAGCGCCAGCAACTCGGGGGGAAGGTCGTCCTCGGCTATGACAGAAAAACCGAAGTCAGCGGGATCGGGCAGGGCAGCGTCCGGCTGCGTTTGGACCGTCATGGACTACCGTCGGTTCCTTCGTCGTGGGCAAGGAGTGGCGACCGTTGCCGGCGTCACCACCGCACAAAATACTACTCGCCAGTAGTCAATGAGGGGTGGTCACCTTACGGTCATGGTGGTGTGGCTATAGCAACATCACCCAACGCTATCCCCGCGCTCCCCTGCGCACGCGCAGTCGCGCTCACCCCAGCGGCTTGCGCATGGCCACGTGCTCGATGCCGGACTCAACAAACCGCGGACCGTAGCTGGTGTAGCCCAATCGCTCGTAGAAACCCAGTGCGTGCACCTGAGCGTGCAGCTCGATAGCGTGCAGCCCCAACGCGCGCGCACGCTCCTCGACAGCGCCGGCGAGAGCACCCCCCACCCCTACGCCGCGGGCCTGGCTGAGAACGGCCAGCCGACCCAGCACGCCCACCTCGTGGCGAGACACCAACCGTCCCGCTCCCACCGGCGCCCCGTCGACACGGGCGAGGAAATGGTCCGCATGAGCGTCGAACGGGTCGCGTTCCTGCTCAAGCGGGACCTGCTGCTCAACCACAAAAACCGCCTCACGGATCGCGAACACCGCGGCGCGCTCCTGAGCACCACGAGCAAGAGCCACATCCAGCATGCGCCGAGCCTACGCCAGATCCGCCTAAGCTGACCGCTATGAGCCCGGCCAGTGCCACACCAGCACACCGTCTCGACCCCAGCGGCCCCGCCGGCGAGGAGGCACGCTACTGGCACCACCCCTCCCTGCCCGAGGTGGAATTACTCCGCGCCACGTTCGTCAGCCACACGTTCACGCGCCACACCCACGAGACCTACACGGTCGGAGTCATCGAATCGGGCGTCGAAGAGTACACCTACCGCGGCGAGACACACCGCGCCGGGCGCGGCGGGATCGTGATCGTCGAGCCCCATGAGGTTCACACGGGCCACGCCGGCACGCCAGAAGGGTGGAGCTACCGGATGCTCTACCCCAGCGTGGCCACGGTCACGGCCGTGACCGCCGAACTGGGCTTAGCCGCACCCCCAGCCTTCGCCGGGTCGAGCCTGGACGACCCCGCCTGCGCCGACCGGCTGCGCGCCGCTCACCTGGCGGCCGAACGCGGCGACCGACTCAGTGCCTCCAGCCTGACCCACGCGGCCCTCGTCGAGCTGGTGCGCCGCCATGCCCGCCAAGGAACCCGGCTGCGCGGGCCGGGCACATCGCCACGCGCAGTGGCGCTGGCCCGGGACGCCCTACAAGAGAACCTAGTGGACCCACCCTCCCTAGACGAGCTGGCGAACCTGGCCGAATCGACCCCATTCGCGCTGCTACGCGCATTTCGCGCCACGCATGGGCTACCGCCGCACGCCTACCTGAACCAACTGCGCGTACAGCGCGCGCGGCGCCTCCTGGCCACAGGGGCAGCGCCCAGCGCGGTGGCGTTCCAGGTGGGGTTTGCCGACCAACCCCACCTCACACGCCACTTCAAGCGCTACGTCGGAGTCGCGCCAGGCGCCTACCAGCGCGGACTCAACGCCGGACCGCCACGAAGCGGCACGCAATAACGTTCAAGACCGCGCCTGGAACGCGGCGCTAGCGTCGCGGCCATGAGATCCCTTGCTACACCACTGAGCGAGAGCCTCCCTGCCACGCCTGAACGCCGGACCCCAGAGCAGCCCCAGGGGTGCCACCAACGACGATCCGGGGCAGCCATAGCACGGCCGCTTCGGCTCCTGGCCTCCCCCCGCCCCTGGCCGCGCGGCAGCACCCCGGCAACGACACGGCGACCAGCGACGCTCGGCCCGACCGGTCTGCCAGGGCACTGCCGGAGCCGGCGCCCACAGCCCCGCGCTATGCCGACCCGCCACACCCGCCAGCGACCCAGAAAGGGCGGCGTCATCCCTCGGCTCAACCACCGAGGCGGCCACGCCATCAACCGATGAAGCTCTACAACCTCACTATCTCACCCCCGATCCGCGACGGCCTCGGCGTGGGGCTGGCAGTCGGGCTGTCCGGGCTGGCCTTCGGCACCACAGCGGTGACCGCGGGCATGTCAGTAGCGCAGGCGTGTGTGCTGAGCCTGCTGTGCTTCAGCGGCGCTTCCCAGTTCGCGCTGGCCGCTGTCGTCGCCGGCGGCGGCGACCTCGCGGCGGGCACGCTCGGGGCCCTGCTCCTGGGCGGACGCAACGCCCTGTACGGGCTGCGGCTGTCCGGGGAGCTGGGCTGGCGCGGCGGGCGACGCATCGTGGCCGCCCACGGTGTCATCGACGAGACGGCCGCCATCACCTTGCCCTACCGGGAACAAACCGCCGTACGGGCAGCCTTCACCAGCACGTTCGCGACGCTGTACCTGATGTGGAACCTGACGACGGCTCTGGGGGCTCTCGCCGCCGACAGCATCGGTTCTCCCGAGGCGTTGGGGATCGACGCGGTCGGGCCGGCGATCTTCCTGGCGCTGCTATGGCCACGACTCACGGAAGGAAGACGGGTCATGCTCGTGGCGTTGCTGGGCGCCGGCATCGCCCTGGCGACGACGCCATGGCTGCCACCGGGAGTTCCGGTGCTGCTCGCGGTGGTGGCAGCCCTAGCCGGAACCGGTGAGCGCGGTGACAGCGGCGAAACCGGGGAGGCCGGGCCGGGCGGCGCCGCCGGAGCCGGACCCACACAGTCGAGGGAGGTGCGGCCGTGAATCTATGGATCGCCGTCATCGCCACCGGCCTGGGCTGTTACCTGCTCAAGCTTGCCGGTATGGCCGCACCGCGCGGACTCGTAGACCGCCCGTTGGTGCGCCGATTCGTCTTGGCAACACCAATCGCGCTGCTGGCAGCGCTCATCGCGCTACAAACGCTGGCCCAGGGGCAGGAACTAGTGCTGGACGTAGCACGACTAGGCGGGCTCGCCGCCGCCGTACTCACCCTCCTGCTACGCGCGCCCTTCCTCGTGGTCCTCATAGCCGCGGCACTGACCACGGCCGTGCTGCGGGCCGTAGGTGTGGGGTAAGGCCCGGCGCCAGTTGCATCATCCCTGATGGAACGGCGGAATGACGGAACGGAAGCACGGGGAGCGGGAGGTGGTGGGACGGGGGACGGGGGTGGCGGGACGGAGAAACGGGAGGCTGGCGGAGCGGGGAACGCTAGCTATAGGCAAAGAGGGAGTGGATGGGTGGGGTGGTTAGGTGTCGGTGCCGCTGGTTGGGGTGGAGGCGAGCGACGTAGAGCAGCAAAGACGAGCTGGCGGCGGGGAGGCGCCCGGATCGGTTCTGGGGGCTGGGGTGACCGGCGGCAACGGGAGCGGCGAGAGGCAGGGACGGTGAGGGAGATACCGGAGCAGTGGCCGACTGCCGGGGCTGGCGCAGGGCAGGCAGCGAGGGGTGGAGGTGGTGGATCGGTTCCGGGGCACTGGGGTGACCGGCGGCAACGGGGGCAGCGACGGCCGATGGTGGGTGGGGTGGTCGGGTATCGGTGCTGCGGGCTGGGACAAAGCCAGCGACGCAGAGCAGCGACGGCGGGCAGTGGGTGGGGGGCGCTGGGTCGGTTCCGCGGCGCGAGCGGCGGGAGCCCTAACGAAGGGGCGGCGTCTTGGGGTGGGGGTTGGGTAATGGCCGGCCGGTGGGGTTACCGGAAGTGGCGGGGATGGTGGCAGGGGCGAGGAGGCGGGGTGGAGCGAAACACCGACCTCGTCTCGCCTAATGAGACAGCAAAGACACGCCCTGCGCTCAATGTTGGGGGGGAGCGCAACACTGAGCGTGCAAACGCGCCACGACCACCCCCACAAAAGCGACAAGCTACCCATATCGCACAGCGACAGCGGCACAAACATCCAAAATGCGAGATGTTCGTTTAAGAATAAACATTCTCCCCAATCCGAACAGCGACATAGCGGAACAAACCAGACACGAACGGGCCGGTGACTGCGTCTAACGTTGCCGTGACCACGACTAGGGTGCCCACTGAGCGACCCTGGGCCGCAAAAACCATCAAGCCCCCCAGCAATCACACCGCGCCGGCCACCCCCTTTTTTTCGCCCCACCCCGACCGCCCTCCTCCACCCCACCGACCGGCCACTACTCCACCCCCACCACTGCTTCCTTCTTGCTACTTCGGCGACCACCAACCCCACCGGGCCGACCACTAAACCGGCACCCCACCCCATCGGCCGGACATCCAACCACCACCTCCCTAGCCCTAACCGGCCGCCACCGCCCCCTCGTCACGCCCCCGCCACCCACACCCCGAAACCGATCAGGTGCCCGCTCCACCCACCACCGGCCGTCGTCGCCCCCGTTTCCGCCGGTCACCCCAGCGTCGCAGCACCGATACCCGCCCCCACCACTGCTTCCTTCTTGCTGCTTCGGCGAGCACCAGCCCCAGCGAGCCGACCGCTACTCCAACACTGCCCCACACCCCTGGCCTTCGCTGCCCAACGTCACCAGCAGCACCCCTCAGCGCACAGCACCGATGACCGACGCCCCCATACCAGCCGTCTCCTCGCCCTCGCGTTACATCTCCTCCCCCGAACCGGCGCGGTGCCCTCCCCATTTCCCGGCTGGGCCGCCGATCGTGCCCGGTCCCCTCCGCTAACCACAACCACCCCGCGGAGAGGGCGCCGGCGCGTCCCAGACGATCGTGTACACGTTAGGACCGCCCCTGACGTGCGCGGGGAGCACCGCGACAATGTGTCCCGGGGCCTTCCTACGAGGACCGCCCCCGCCTGCGCGGCTCCTGTGGCGCGGTGTGGGGCGGGGCTGAGGAGAACACGTGGTGTTTCCCTCCGCTCGTGCCTCGATCGCTGCGCGATCTCGGCAGCCTGAGGGCCGGGCCACACCTGGAGTGGGTGCCACAACCTGACACCCCCCGGATCATGGCCAACGGGAGGCCAGCCATGCCAGCCCCGAAAGCTAGGAACTCCCCCACGGAACCGTCCCAAAAGGTAATGGGCGGCTGTGCCCAGGGGCTTGCCGCGACCTGGTGGCGTGTCCGGGGCGGGAATCACCATTGTGTCCTGGGCTTATAGCGGCGTTCCTTCATCCCGGTGGCTACCTGCATTATTTGCGGTCGTCCCAACCACCGTGCCCCGCAGGCTGCCGAGATCGCGCAGCGAGCGAGGTACGAGCCAACGGCCCCTGCTCACTTGACCAAAAGCAGAGCTAGAGGCCCTAACGACCAGTGCCGAGGCCCGAACCCGCTACCAGCCTTCCCCAAACACGCGCTCCCCCGAGCCGAGCACTGTCGCCTCCTGCGTTCGACACGGGCAGTTGCGGCTACCACGGGTCCACGGTCGAGGAACGTTACGGTGCTTCAAGGCAGCACGAACGTCCGACCCGTTGTCAGCTCGCCGGGGCGTGGCGAGGACCGGTGAGCTCTTGCCCTTTCCGAAGGGCGGAGTTGCGTACCCAAGGTGGGGGGTTGGGAGCGTCAAGCCTGTGGGTAGAAATGCTCAACCTGCGGGAACGCCCGACGGAGACCAACGACCAGGTGCAGGGCGAGCGTCGGCCGAGCCCTAGGGCTTTGCACAGATGCCCACTGGCCCCGACGGGGCACGACCACCACCCCTCCCCGGTTCCAACGGCCGGGGCCTCCGCGAAAGGTAACCGGTGAACGAGACGCCGACGCGCACCGTGGCCGAGCAGGTCACCGAAATCCTGGCCCAGGCTGGAATCCGCCGCTGCTACACCGTGCCGGGGGAAAGCTTCCTGGGACTACTCGACGCCTTGGAGCGCCACCCCGCGATGACGCTGGTCTCTACGCGCCACGAAAGCGGCGCCGCGATCATGGCCGACGCCGAGGCCAAACTCACCGGAGTGCCCGCCGTGGCCGCCGCGAGCCGAGGGCCGGGGGCGGCCAACCTCGCCGTGGGAGTCCACACGGCCCGCCAAGACTCAACACCGATGGTGGTCTTCCTCGGGCAGGTCAGCACCGACCGGCTGGGGCGGGAAGCCTTCCAGGAGGTCGACCTCACCGCCTTCTACGCGCCCATCACCAAGTGGGCGACGACCGTACACCGGGCCGACCGGCTCGCGGAGGTGACCGCGCAGGCCATCCGGGTCGCCACCACGGGCCGCCCCGGGCCGGTCGCCATCGCCGTGCCCGGCGACTTGTTCACCGCCCCCGCGCCAGAGCCGAGCGCACCACCGATGGCCGCTGCTCCGCCGCGGCCCGCGCTGGCCGACGAGGAACGCGACCGGCTCGCGGCCTGGCTGGCCATGGCCGAGCGTCCCGTGATCATCGCCGGAGGCGGCGCCTACCGCGCCCGCGCCGAACTCATCGCGGTGGCCGAACGGTTCCAGGTGGGGGTCTACACCTCGTGGCGACGCCAGGACGTGTTCCCCAACAACCACCCCCTCTATCTCGGGCACCTGGGGCTGGGGTGCCCGAAAACGGTGCTGGCGGCGTTGGAAGCCGCTGACGCGGTGCTGGTCGTGGGCTCGCGGCTGAGCGAGATCACCACCCAGACCTACCGGTTACCCGAGAGCACGCACCCGGCCCGGCCCTGCTCGGTGGCCCAGATCGACATCGATCCCGGCCAGGTGGGCGCGGTCACCCGAGTGTGGCTGGGCGCCGTCGCCGACGCAGCGAGCGCGCTGTCCTCCCTCAACGCCGCTGAGGTGAGCGTGGGGGAACGCGACTGGTCAGCGGCGCACCGAGCGTGGGTCGAAACGACGACGCCACCGCCGGGCGTCCAGCGCCCGGAGGCAGCGCTGCACCCGTGGTCGGTCGTGACGGCGATGCGCCGCGTGCTCCCACAGGACACGGTGCTCACCAACGATGCCGGTAACTTCGCGGGCTTCCTGCACCGCGGCTGGTGGTACCGGTACCCACGCACCCAACTCGCCCCCACCAGTGGGGCTATGGGCTACGCGGTTCCGGCGGCGGTCGCAGCCAAACTGACCGAACCGCACCGAACGGTCGTGGCCGTGGCCGGCGACGGTGGGGCTTTGATGACCGGCCAGGAACTGGAGACGGCAGCGCGCCTGGGGCTGGCCGTGACCGTGGTGGTGTTCCAAAACGGGGTGTACGGAACGATCGCCATGCACCAGGCCGCCGAATTGGGGCGTACCGCCGCCACCGACATCAGCGGCCCGCTGGATCTGGCCGGCTACGCGCGAGGACTGGGGGCCTGCGGCGCGACAGTTCACACTCCCGCAGAAATGGAGGGCGCGCTGGCCGAAGCGCTACGCTCCGAGGCGCCCACCTTGATTGACGCCCGCACCGACCCGGAGGCCATCAGCACGGAGGCGACGATGAGCCAACTACTGCGCGGGGGCTCGAACTAGGTGCTGTTTTTGGACGGGCGGCGAAGACCGGTGGTGGGCGCGTGCGGGTGAGCGCCTCCGCTGCCGCCCCAGGCCGGCGAGATCGCGCAGCGACCAAGGCGCGGGCGATCGAAGAACACCTCCACAGCCCCACCCCAGCCGCCCGAAAAACAGAACCTAGGACGCCCGCCTTGAGCCCGCCTTGCGGGCGAGCGGCGCCGCAGGGCCTGCTGGTGATGAGAGCTGAGCGACCGGGGAAAACGCCGGTGTGCCCGCTGTCAATCCTCGCGCAACTGCTCCACGGCTTTCGTGAGGTCCTCGGGGTAGGGACTCTCGAACTCCACCGGACGCCCCTCGGTGGGGTGGTCGAAGCCGAGCCGGACGGCGTGCAGCCATTGGCGCGCGACCCCCAGCCGGGCGGCCAGCGTGGGATCGGCCCCATAGAGGTAGTCCCCCACGCAAGGGTGGCGCATGGCCGCTAGGTGCACGCGGATCTGGTGGGTACGGCCGGTCTCCAGTTTGATCTCCAGCAGGCTGGCCGCCCGGAACGCTTCCAACGTGTCGTAGTGGGTGACGGCCGGGCGCCCGCCCGCAACCACGGCGAAACGGCCGTCACCGGCGGGGTGGCGGTCGATGGGGGCATCGATGGTGCCGCGCAGCGGGTCGGGGTGGCCCTGGGCCAGCGTGTGGTAGCGCTTGTCGACGGTGCGCTCTTTGAAGGCGCGCTTGAGGGTGCTGTAGGCGGTCTCGCTCTTGGCGACCACCATCACTCCGGTGGTGTTGGCGTCGAGGCGGTGCACGATGCCTTGCCGTTCGGCGGCACCGCTGGTCGCCACCTGTACCCCGGCGGAGAGCAAGCCTTCGATGACCGATGGCCCGGTCCAGCCCACGGTGGGGTGGGCGACCACACCGACCGGCTTGTCGACGACCACGATGTCGGCGTCCTCGTAGAGGATCTGTAGCCCTGGCACGGGTTCGGGCCTGGCCACCGGCGCGGTGGGCGCGGGGGGCAGAGTGACGTCGAGCCAGGTGCCGGCTTGGACCCGGTCGGATTTGGCCGCGGCGGCACCGTCGACGAGCACGCTGCCGTCGCTGATCAGTTCGGCCGCCCGCGTGCGCGAGAGGCCAAACATCCGGGCCAGCGCCGCGTCGAGCCGATCGCCTTCGAGTCCGTCTGGGACGGGGAGGCTGCGGTGGTCACTCACGGTCGTCCTCCTCGGAGGGAGACGGCGAAGCGCTGCCGGTGGAGCCGTTGGGCGACGCGGACTCCTCCTCGCCACCGGCGGCGTCGTTGGTCTTGGCCGGCTCTCGGCTGCCGTCGAGGTTGATGCCGCGAAACGACAGCAGTACCGCCAGGATGGCTCCGCAGACGACACCGGAGTCGGCCAGGTTGAACACCGGGAAGTTCGGTACCTGAATCCAGTCGACGACATGGCCCTGCAACGGCGCTGACGGGGTGAACAGTCGCTCGGCGAGCGTGCCGGTGGCGTTGGGTCCCACCAGGGAGGAGGAAACCTCGCGCGAGGCCGCCCGCCAGATCCGGTCGATGAGATTGCCGGCCGCACCGCCGAGGATCAGCCCGAGCGCACAGGTCCACGCGGGGCTACGCAGCTTGCGGGAGATGCGTAGGATCACGGCGATCACGATGATCATGACCAGGCTGAAGAACCACGTTATGCCGGTGCCGATGGAAAAGGCCGCACCTGAGTTGAACACGATGGTGAGCTTCAGCAGACCGCCGAGTAACTCGATCGGGTCATAGGGGGAGAAGGCGGCCAGGGCGATCTCCTTGGTGACGAAATCGGCCACCAACACCAGGCTCGCTACAACCGCCAACAGAACGAACCGCCGCGGTTGCGACGCGGCGGAGGGCTGCTGCATCGTCTCTTCGCCCCCGCGGGGGCCCATATCACTCAGCGACGCTCCTCGCGCTGTTTGCACTTCACACACTGGATGGCGCGCGGGAACGCCTGAAGCCGGGCCTTGCCGATCGCTTTCCCGCAGGACTCGCACACGCCGTAAGTTCCGGCGTCCATCCGCTGGATCGCCCGCTCACTTTGGGCAAGCAAGTCACGAGTATTGTAGGTCAGCGCCAGATCGTACTCGCGCTGGTAGGTCTTGGCGCCGATGTCGGTGGCGTCGTCGCCGGCGCCCTCGACGGAGTCTGACAAGCGTTCGGCTACCTCCGACTCCGCGGCGGCCAGCTCGGCTCGTAGGCGTTCGGTGTAGGCTTCAAGGCCCTGACGGACCTCGGCGAGCTCTTCTTCGCGCCAAGGCTGTTCACCCGGCAGGACCGGGAGGTCGACGGTCTCGCTCATACCCGTTCTCCCCTCGTCGGTTTTCCCACGGACGGGACGCCTGTGCTGGCCGCCCGGCGGTCAGTGGTTCACCCCGCTGGCCGTATCCGCTCCGACGTGCGGTTTTCCCCCGAAATCTCACGTTATGCGGAACCCGCCCGTACGGATGGGCGGAAGCTTAAACGCCGGGCTGCGGCGGGGCAACCAGCCGCGACGTCAGTCTTGTGCCTCGATGGCGATGAACCCGTCATACCTTTCGGCCAGATCCGACAGTTGTTGCCCCTGCTGATCGGCTGGCCCGCCGCCTGGGGCATTGCGGACCTCGATCACCCAGTCGACGTCTTCGGCGTCGTCCTCACCGGCGAGCATGTCGCGGTGGACCGCGCAGGGGCCGTAGCCCTGCTCAAGGAGGTGCTCGGCTACCCGCTCGGCGTCGTCGCGGTCAGGGAGCGCGATGAGGACAACGCCGGCCGCTCCGCTGTTCATTCCGTGTTCTCCCCTTCACCTACTACGTCCGCTGACGACTGCTCAGGCAAACGTGTCAAGTATGCCTGAGGGCAGCCGAGGCGGGCGAAAATCGGCGCGATAGGGATGGCCGCGTACGTTATTCTCGGTTCCAGTAAGGCGTGGATGGGGACGAGTACCGCCGGACACAGCCCAGAGCGACCCGGGGATGGTGTGAGCCCGGGGGTATGCCCGCCGGGAATATCACCCCGGAGCTGCCGGAAGAACGGTCCCGGCCCGCCGGAGTGCGTACGGTGGGGCTCAGTAGAACCGGCCATGGCACAAACGAAGCGGGGCGCGCCCGGGCCGGGCGCTCCCAAGGAGGGTGGTACCGCGGGGCTGTCGGCCTCGTCCCTCCGTCAGGTAGCCAACTCCTGATGGAAAGGTACGCCAGGTGTCGCAGGAACAACGGCCCGTACAGCCCTTCCCCGCTCTGCCCGCGCGCATCGATCTGCCTGCCATGGAGCACGAGGTGCTGCGGCGCTGGTCGGAGCAGAAAATCTTCGAGCGCTCCTTGGAGCAGACCCAGGGAGGCCGCAACTGGGTGTTTTTCGAGGGGCCTCCCACCGCCAACGGCGAGCCCGGTGTCCACCATGTCGAGGCGCGGGTGTTCAAGGACATCTTCCCGCGCTTCAAGACGATGAAGGGCTTCCACGTCAACCGCAAGGCCGGCTGGGACTGCCACGGGCTGCCGGTGGAGGTGGCCGTGGAAAAGGAACTGGGGCTGAGCGGTAAACGCGACATCGAGGAATTCGGGGTGGCCGAGTTCAACGCGCGCTGCCGCGAGTCGGTGCTGCGCAACGTGGGCGCCTTCACCGCGATGACCGAGCGTATGGGCTACTGGGTCAACATGGACGAGGCTTACCGCACCATGGACCCGCAGTACGTGGAGTCGGTGTGGTGGTCGCTGAAGACTGTGTGGGAAAAGGGGCTGCTGGTCCGCGACTACCGGATCAGCCCTTACTGTCCCCGCTGCGGCACCACGCTGTCCGACCACGAGCTGGCTCAAGGCTATGAGAGCATCACCGACCCGTCGGTCTATGTGCGTTTCCCGGTGACCTCGGGGCCGCTGGCCGATCCGGAGCGGCCCACGTCGATGCTGGTGTGGACCACGACCCCGTGGACGTTGGTGTCCAACACCGCCGTGGCGGTCCACCCCGACGTGAGCTACGTGGTGGCCAGCAACGGCAGCGAGCGGCTGCTGGTGGCCGAGCCCCTGGTTGAGACGGCCTTGGGTGAGGGCTGGACGTTGACCGGGGAACGCTTCGAGGGCGCCGAGATGGAGCGCTGGACCTACCAGCGCCCCTTCGAGCTGGTGCACTTCGACGAGCCGGCCCACTTCGTCGTGCTGGGCGACTACGTCACCGTTGACGACGGCACCGGCCTAGTGCACCAGGCGCCGGCCTTCGGCGCCGACGACATGGCGGTGTGCCGCGCCTATGGCCTGCCCGTAGTCAACCCGGTGCGCGCCGACGGCACGTTCGAGGCCGACCTGGACCTGGTGGGCGGACAGTTCTTCAAGACGGCCGACGCGGCGCTGCTCAGTGACCTCAACGAACGGGGGCTGCTGCTGCGTCGCCTCTCCTACGAACACAGCTACCCGCACTGCTGGCGGTGCCACACGCCGCTGCTCTACTACGCGCTGCCCTCCTGGTACATCAAGACCACCGCCGTCAAGGAACGGCTGCTGGAGCAAAACGCCCGCACCAACTGGTACCCGGAAAACATCAAGGAGGGACGCTACGGCGAGTGGCTGCGCAACAACGTCGACTGGGCACTGTCGCGGAGCCGCTACTGGGGGACACCGCTACCGGTGTGGACCTGTGCTGAAGACCACATGACCGTGGTGGGCTCGCTGACCGAGCTCGGCGAGCTGGCTGGCCAGGACCTGTCCACCCTCGACCCGCACCGCCCCTACGTCGACGACGTGGTCCTCAACTGCCGCGAGTGCGGCGGCCCCGCCCACCGTGTCCCCGAAGTCATCGACGTTTGGTACGACTCCGGCGCGATGCCCTTCGCCCAGTGGGGGGCGCCGCACCACAACAACGAGACGTTCACGGCGAACTTCCCCGGCCAGTACATCTGCGAGGCGATCGACCAGACGCGCGGCTGGTTCTACTCCATGATGACCGTCAGCACGCTGGTCTTCGGGCACTCCTCCTACGAAAACGTCGTCTGCCTGGGCCACATCTTGGCTGAGGACGGCCGCAAGATGAGCAAGCACCTGGGCAACGTGCTCGAACCGATGGCGGTGATGGAACGCCACGGGGCCGACGCCCTGCGCTGGTTCATGGCCGCCAGCGGTTCGCCGTGGATGCCGCGCCGCGTGGGCCACACCGCGTTGGAGGAGATCGTCCGCAAGGTCTTGCTGACCTACTACAACACGGTGTCCTTCTTCACCCTCTATGCCAACGCCGGCGACACCTGGAGCCATGAGCGCCTCGACGAGGCGCCCGCGCCCGCCGAGCGACCGCTGCTGGACCGCTGGGTGCTCTCCGAACTCAACCGCGTGGTGCAAGGCGTGGACGAGGCGCTGGAGAACTTTGAGACCGCCACCGCGGGGCGGCTACTCACCTCGTTCATCGACGATCTGTCCAACTGGTACGTGCGCCGTTCCCGGCGGCGGTTCTGGTCGGGAGCCACCAGCCCCGAAGGAGCGGCGGCGTTCGCGACGCTGTTCGAGTGCCTGGAGACGCTGACGCTGCTGCTGGCTCCGATCATGCCCTTCATCGCCGACCACGTGTGGACGTCGCTGCGCCGTCCGGAGGCTCTAGAGTCGGTGCACCTGGCTGCCTGGCCGCGGGCGCGCACGGAGCTGATCGACCCTGACCTGTCGCGGGACATGGCGCTGACCCGGCGGCTGGTGGAGCTGGGACGCTCCGCGCGCGCCGAGTCGGGCGTGCGTACGCGCCAGCCGCTGGCCCGCGCCCTGATGGGCGCCGAAGGTGTGGACGGGCTCGCCGAGCAGCTTCGCGAGCAGATCGCCGACGAACTCAACGTTATGCGCATCGATCCGCTCTCGACGGTGGGCGGTGACCTGGTCGACTACACCGTCAAGCCCAACTTCCGGGCGTTGGGCAAGCGGTTCGCCAAGCGCACGCCCACCGTGGCCGCGGCGATCCAAGGCAGCGACGCCACGGAACTGGTGCGCCAGATCCGTTCGACCGGCTGGGCTCACGTCACGGTCGAGGGCGAGCCGGTGGAGATCAGCGCCGAGGAGGTCCTCGTCACCGAGCAGCCCCGCGAGGGGTGGGCGGTGATGTCGGAAGGCAGCGAGACCGTAGCACTGGACCTGGAGATCACCCCCGAACTTCAGCGCGCCGGTCTGGCCCGAGAGATGGTGCGACTGGTCCAGGACTGCCGCAAGTCCAGCGGGTTGGACATCTCCGACCGGATCGAGCTGTGGTGGTCGGCCAGCGACGCCACAGCCGCGCAGGCGGTCAACGAGCACGCGACGACCATCGCCGGCGAGGTGCTGGCGCACAGCTTGACCGAGGGGGCTCCCGAAGGCGAGGCGCACTCGGTCACCTCGCAGGACTTCGGTGTGACGTTCTGGCTGCGTAAAGCCTGAGCAGCGTTGTGACGGCGGCCGGGAGACTCCTCTCGGCCGCCGCTGTAACGGCGCGGCGCGCTGCCCGGGGACGTCACTGTGTTTTTGTCCAGCGGGGCAAGCGGGGCGGGGAATCAGTGTCGTTTGCCCGTGCCTCGATCGTTGCGCGATCTCGGCAGCCTGAACAAGGGTGCGGCGACTGAGGCAACCGCAACCGAGGCGAGTGGCCACCGGGGCGCAGGAACGCTGCCCTAGCCCAGGACACGGCAACGAGTAAGCCCCTCCCAGCCACCCCGCCAAGCCGCTGCACCCCCACACAAGGTGAGAGGGCGACCTCCCAGAAATGACACCGGGCCGAGGCCTCGCCCCCGCGGCACGAAGAAACACCCCCTGCCACGGGGCTTGAGTTCTAGAGGTCGTTGCAACACCCCATCCCCGGGCTGGCGAGATCGCGCAGCGATCGAGGCACGGGCGACGGGAAACCTACGGGCCCTTCTCAGTCCTGATCCACCCCCAAGCCCACACCGCGCCATAGGCCCGCGCGCAGGCAGGCGGGAGGTGGGGCCCCGCCGCGGACCTGCTCGCCGCGCCGGCGGCGGGTCGACCGAGGCCCGGCTCTAGTCGGTGGGAGATTCTTTCGACTGGCCGGACTGGTTCTGGGGGGTTTCTTCCTCGTGCGCGGCGCTGTCGTCGGCGGCACCGGCAAGGGGTGGTGCGGCGGCGTCCGCGGAGTCGTCGGCGGAGGCCTCCGCCTGCTGGGACGTGTCCTCCTCGGTGCCCGCGCCGTCGCCGGTGTCGTCAGCGGGCGCAGTCGTGACGATCGGCAGCGGGGCGGTCATCTCCGCCGCATCGGTGGGGGCGCTGTCGGCCTCGCCGGCGGGCTCGGTGGAGTCCGCCTCGGGCGCGGCATCCCCGGTCTCCCCAGCGGGCCGGGCTGCCTCGTCGGCATCCGGCGCCTCGTCGGCTCGGGGGGACTGTGGAGGCGTCGGATCGGGCGCATCCGCAGTCTCGACGGTGTCGCCGGGGGCGGCGTCCTCGCGGTCGGTGTCGACGGTGGTTGTGGCGTCGTCATCGGCGGGGGCCGGCTGGCCACCGTCGTGGGCCGCTGCGGTGTCGTCTGGGGCGGCGCCGCTGTCCTCGGTGGAGGGATGGTCGGCCGCCGAGGGTGTGTCCGGTGGGGCAGCCGCAGTCTCGGTTGGGGGTGTCACGGTATCGGCGCCGGCCGGCTCCGCAGGGGTGGCGGAGTCGCGGCGGTCGTCGGGGGCGCTGGGCTCCTCGGCGGGCTCGTCGTCCTCGTCGGCCGGCGCAGCGCCGGTATCGACGGCAGGAGCGTCGTCGGTGTCGACGGGCGCACCGTCATCGGCGGCCACGGCAACGGAATCGTGTTCGTGCCCCGACTGGCCGGTAGAAGAGGGAAGATGGTAGCGGAAGCTCGGGGTCTCGGCGCTTCCGCCGTCGTGATCTGGGTCTGTGGGGCCGTCGGTCGCGTTCTCGGTCCCGACCCCAGGCTCCGGGAAGTCGTCGACCTCCTCGTCTTCGTCGGAGCCTTCGGCGGTCGCCGGGGGCGGCACCCGCCCCTGGGCGGGTTCGACGGGCTCGGAGAACGCGGATGCCCGCGTCGACTCACTGGCCGACGCGGGAACCGACGGGGCACCGGCCTGCGTGGCAGGCCCTGGCGGAGCCGAGGGCGGAACAGGCTCGGACCATCCCACGGGCGCGGTTCGGACGGACGCCTTCCCCAAACCGTCCGTACGGTACGCCCCCGCGGGAGCGGTCACCTCTTGTCCAGGGCGATCCGTGCGCTTGCCGGCGAGCAGCCGCTGGCGACCCCTGACGAACTCGATCGCGAGGAGGACGGTGGCCATGCTGGCCAATCCGAGCGCGAGGTAGACCAGGGTCAACTCTGCCAGCACCAGTGCCGCACCCACCACGACCAACGACGCGGCGGTGAGGACGAAGCAAACGAGGATCACTGGAGGGAGGGCCTTTACTCACGGGGTGACACGGTGTCGCCGGTCACAACTCTTACTGTATGGCCTGCTCAGTGCTATCAGCGACGGTCGTGGGGCGCCTCTCCGGGGTGGTACCCACCGTGCTGAGCGGGTTCGGGTTGGGCGAACGGGTTGCCGCCACTGCCCGGAGTGCCGTTGCCGGGGCCAGTGTGCTGAAGCGAGGGCGAACCGCCGGAGGGAGCCATCGTCTGGAAACCACCAGTGGTATCGGCGTTGCTGTGCTCGCTGGCGCCTTCCTCAAGTTCGCGCAACTGGCGCTCGAAGTACTCCTTGAGGCGACCGCGGTAGAGGCGCTCGAACTCCTTGAGTCCACTGACCTCGTGCTCCAGCTCCTCGCGCTGTTGCACCAGCGAGCCCATCACCTGGCGGTGGCGCTCTTGGGCGTCACGGTCGAGGTTTTCGGCGCGGGCGCGGGCCTCGTTGACGATCTGCTCAGCCTGGCGGCGAGCCTTGTTGAGGATGTCGTCGGCCTCGTGGCGAGCACGGCCCAGGGTCTCGTCGGCCTCGCGCCGGGCGTCGGAGATGGCCTGGTCGGCGGTCTGCTGCGCGAGGGCGAGGACGCGGGCCGCGGTGTCCATGTTGTCCTCAGCGCCAGGGAGACCCATGTTGGCCATGGCCTGCTGCATCTGCTCTGGTTGCTGCACCGATTCCGGCCGCGGCGGCTCGGGCTGCTGCTGCGCCTGTGGTTGTGCCTGCTGCTGGGCCTGTGCCTGCGGCTGCGGTTGGGGCTGCGGCTCCTGCTGCTGTTGCTGCTGCTCTTGCGGCTGGAAGTCCTGCATCCCCGCGTTGGGGACCTTGCCCCGCAGACATTCGGCGAGCTTGCCTCGCAGCTCCTCGTTCTCTTGGATCAGCCGGTCGAGCTCAGACTCGACCTCGTCGAGGAAGGCATCAACCTCTTCTTCGTCGTAACCCGGCCTGAGCCGGGTGGTACTGAACTGCTTATTCCGCACATCCGCGGGTGTCAGCGGCATGTTCGTCTCCTTGGCGCGCTTGGACTCTGTCCGTAGGGACGCTACCTGATCGTGACCTTACGGCAATCCTGACTCCGACCAAGACCACATATCGGAAGCGGAGCTTACCGTTCCGACATTGTGGCGCTGCTAGGCGGCCGGGATCGAGGCCACGACCTGGATGAGGATCACCACCACCAGGAAGAGGACGGTGAAGCTCAGATCCAGCGCCACGCTTCCCAGGCGCACGGGCTTGATGAAGCGCCGCAGGAACCTCAGGGGCGGGTCGGTGATCGTGTACGTCGTTTCGGCCAGCACCAACACGAATCCAGTCGGTCGCCAGGACCGCGCGAATGACTGGACGAGCTCGAAGACAAGGCGTCCGATCAGTACCAACATGAAGAGGTACAAGATGGTGATGAGTATGTTCTGCACGATACTCACAGTCGTTCCCCGGCCCGCTCACTGGACATCTGTCGTGATGATCTAACTTTGATTGAAGAACCCTCGCTCAGCGATCCGTGCTTTGTCTTCAGCGGTCACCTCAACATTAGCTGGGGACAGCAGGAACACCTTGTTGGTGACGCGATCGATGCTGCCACGCAGCCCGAAGATGAGCCCCGCCGCGAAGTCGACCAGACGCTTGGCGTCGCTGTCGACCATCTCGGTGAGGTTCATGATCACAGGTATACCTTCTCGGAAGTGCTCTCCGATAGTACGCGCTTCGTTATAGGTCCGAGGATGCAGTGTGATGATTCGCGCGAGATCCGCGGTCATGGGAGCAGAGGAGGGGGCACCAGGTCGCTCTCCGGGAGACATCGGGTGATCGCCCGCATCCGCTACGGGGTCGCCACGTAGATCGTCACCACTCGGCCCGAGGTTACGGTCGTGCCGCTCCTCGGCACCCTCGACGCCTTCATCGAAGTCATCGAAGTCATCATATTCGTCCGCATAGCGGTGATCGTAACGGTCGTCCTCCACGAGGCCGAGGTAGACCGCCATCTTGCGCATCGCGCCGGCCATCTCTTGTCCTCCGTCGTCCCTGTGGTGCTGCACCGCAGATGACTCACCACTGGCTCCTGCCCGTACCCGCCCTCGTAACCGAACTCGACAGATGGGCGCCAAGGTCTATGTGGGGACATTACCCCACGATCACCTTGCGCTCGCCTAGCAACGCCGTGCCGAGTCGGAGGTGTGTCGCGCCTCTCGCGATGGCAGCTTCGAGGTCGCCACTCATGCCCGCAGAGATCATCGTGGCCTGAGGGTAACGATCGCGGACCCGCTCAGCGACCGCGGCTAGGCGGCCGAACGCGGCTGCGGGGTCACCCGTGCGGGGAGCCACAGCCATAACCCCGCCCAAAACGAGCCCCTCCTCATCCTCGATGGCGCCAGCGACGTCGAGGACGTCACGGGGATCGGCGCCGCCACGCGGACCCAATACCCCCTCTGCGGAAGCAGGATCTAAGTTGACCTGCACCAAAGACGTGATTTCCCGTCCGTGGAGGCGAGCACCGGCTCCCAGGGCCCGGACGAGCTTGCCCCGGTCCACCGAATGGACGACATCGGCGTACCGAGCCACCGAACGTGCCTTGTTGGTCTGGAGTTGACCCACGAAATGCCATGTCAGATCCAGATCACGGCACTGCTCGGCCTTGTCACCGGCCTCCTGGTCACGGTTCTCGGCGACTTCGGTGATGCCGGCCTCGGCGAGCAGGCGCACGTCGGAGGCCGGATAGGTCTTCGTAACCGCGACGATGGTCACATCGGTGACAGAGCGCCCGGCTGCGGTACACGCCGCAGCAATGCGGTGACGCGCGGATTCGATATTGGCGGTGACCTCTTTGGCCCGCTCACTCACGGTTTCTGCCATATTCGCGCTCCCCCGTGCCATCTAAGAAGACTGCCAGACGTAGCCGGCAAACCGGCCGGTCGGTGCATCACGCCGGTGGGAGAACAACTCCGGAGTCTCGAAGGTACAGCGCTCATCGGAACGGATTTGGCCGATTCCGGCCTGCTGGAGTTGTACGGTCACCGCGGCCCGAAGATCGATCCCCGAACTGCCCCGGTGCGTCCGGCATCCCGCCTCAGCTACGACAGTAACGGCCTCCCGCCACATGTGATCGGGGACCTCATAGCAGCCACCGCAGACGGCAGGCCCCAGCACAGCAACGGTAGCCGCCGGATCGGCGCCATTGCGCACCATCTCCTCCACCAGCGCCGAAGCGACGCCGGCGAGCATGCCGGCGCGGCCCGCGTGCGCGGCACCCACCACGCCGGCGCCGGCGTCGGCAGCCAGAATGGGCAGACAGTCGGCAGCCATAGCGGCCAACACGAGATCGCGTTGGGTGGTCACAACCGCATCGACGCGCCCGGCGTTACCGGGCTCGGTAACAACGGCGACGTCGCGGCCGTGCACTTGGTTCATCCACACCACCCGGCTGGCGTCGATACCGCGGGCGGCAGCGGCGATCTTACGGTTCTCGATGACGGCCTCGGGATCGTCGCCCACGCCCAACCCCAAGTTCAGAGCCGCATACGAGCCCAGGCTGCGACCCCCCTCGTAGCGGTCGGTGAAGCTGGCGCGCACGCCTGGTCCCAACGTGAAAACGGCGCTCATGGTCTGAGGATGTTCCTCCGAGAGGGGGACATGGACGGATACGGGCGGCGCTCCCGGCGAAGCGGCCATCGGCACTCGCCCGAATGAACCTCGCCGGCGCGACCGCCCACCCCGCCGTTGTTTTTCGGCTTGGGGCGGCAAGGGGGCTACGCCCGCGCCCGCCCGAGAGACTGAGGTTTTCTGGCTTCACGGGCCGTTGTCGAGTCGACTCCGGACCAACGGCCCCAGCGTAGACCGCGGGTATGCGCCCGGCTGGCGACGCTGCGACGGTGCGGTTCCCGCCGCCGATTCAGCAGCAAGGTACAAGCGTTCGAGAGGTGGGGCAAGCGGGAACGCGACGCGGCTGCGGCCCGTGAGAGGCCACGTGGCCAGGGCAACCGACCGTGGCGCGCCGCGGTCGCCGTGCCCCTGACAAAGCCGCCGCGGGCTGGCTCGCCCAACCGGATTATTTAAGAAAATCCGGGACGTCCAGGTCGTCGCCATCCTCGAAAACGACGCGGCGCCGCGGTGTGGGAACCTCGCCAGAGCGGGAGAAGGGGCTATCAGTGCCGGTACGCCGCCTCGTGCCGTAACCGCTGTCGCCCACGGCGCGGATGTTGCGCGGCTGGTAGCGCTCGTCGTCGCCACCGGCCTCCTCATCGGATTCGGCCTCGGCCGCCGCGGCGGTGGCCTCCTCATCGGTCTCCTCGCCGCTGTCGGAGTCGGCCGCCGCGGGCGCCGAGGACGCTGCGGCGCTGGCAGGCCGCGCCTCCGGCTCTGGCTGGGCCTCCTCGCGGGAAAGGGCGGTCCGCGGCTCCTGCCGGGACCGCGGCTCGGCGGAAGCGGGAACCTCGGGTGCCGGTTGGACCGGCCGCTCAGCCCGCGGCGGCGTCTGGGGCGCGCTGGGTTGGGCGGCCGGCGGGCTCGTGGGCGCGGTGGCCGACACGTGGGGTGGGGGCACGGTCTCGGTGGCGGGTTCGTCGAAGCCGGCGGCGATGACGGTCACGCGCACCTCGTCGCCCAAAGCGTCGTCGATGACAGCGCCGAAGATGATGTTGGCTTCGGGCGCCGCCGAGTTCGCCACAAGTTGGGCGGCCTCGTTGATCTCGAACAGCCCCAGATCGGAGCCGCCTTGGATGGAGAGCAGGACGCCATGGGCCCCGTCGATGCTGGCTTCCAGCAAGGGTGAGGAGATCGCCATCTCCGCGGCTGCCACGGCACGGTCGTCCCCCCGCGCCGAACCGATCCCCATCAGCGCTGACCCCGCACCCGACATAACCGACTTGACGTCGGCGAAGTCGAGGTTGATCAGCCCTGGCGTGGTGATGAGATCGGTGATGCCCTGCACACCGGAAAGCAGCACCTGGTCGGCGGCCTTGAACGCATCGAGGACGCTGACCTGACGGTCCGAGATCGACAGCAGGCGGTCGTTGGGGATGACGATGAGGGTGTCGACCTCTTCGCGCAGCATGGCGATGCCGGATTCGGCTTGGGTCGCGCGGCGCTTGCCTTCAAAGCCGAATGGGCGCGTGACCACGCCGATCGTGAGGGCGCCCAGCGAGCGGGCGATATCGGCGACCACAGGGGCGCCGCCCGTACCGGTGCCACCGCCCTCGCCGGCGGTCACAAACACCATGTCGGCGCCTTTGAGGACCTCTTCGATTTCCTCGCGGTGATCCTCGGCCGCCTTGCGGCCGACGTCGGGGTCGGCGCCGGCGCCGAGCCCGCGCGTCAGTTCTCGCCCGACGTCGAGTTTGACGTCGGCATCACTCATCAGCAGCGCCTGAGCGTCGGTGTTGATGGCGATGAACTCGACGCCCTTGAGTCCCTCCTCGATCATGCGGTTGACGGCATTGACGCCACCGCCGCCGATACCGACGACCTTGATGACCGCGAGGTAGTTCTGCGGTGCTGCCACGACGAGGGGCCTTTCCGCTCGCTCCTTGCCAGGGTGCCATGGTCTCCGGGTGGGAAACGCCACTGCGTCACCACCGGTGTCCCGGCCGCTTAGCTGTCCGGTTCTTCTCGTGCGCTGATTACGGTCCCATGACCGTGGTCAGGGGCCTTGGGGTAGCGGTTCCGCGACTGCGCAACCGGCTCGCGCGCGCCCCGCCAATGTCGAATCCACAATTCCTGCCAACACTTATGTCAACCGAAGTTTGTGGTTATCGACAGTAAGACGGGCGCCTACCACCGAGCAACCAGCACGACCTCAGACTATCGGCGTGTCGGCCAGGGAGGCGATGCGCGCTCTCGGCGCGTCGCGCCACCGATTATCGCAAGAAAGGCTGGTGCACGTAGCCACGCCCGCGCGCAGCCGGACCTCACTTGACGACGGCGACCTCGGGGGTGCTGACATCGTAGTGGCGTCCCGCCTCAGGTGTGTGGTGACGCAGCAAGATTTCCAGGGCACGAGCCTTGCTCTGGATGTGGGTGTCGTCGCCCCACAGCACGGTGGCCCCGCTGGCGAGTTCGAGCGTGAGCTGCTCGCGGTCGGTGGCGCGGATCGTGGCTACCTCGCCGAGGATCGCAGGTGGAAGCCCCTCGACGACGGCGGCGGTCGCGGCGATGGCAGGGTTGCCCTTGGCCTCCCCCGTGATCTGCACCAAGGGGTACTTCTGGGGACGCTGCTCGGCGTCGGCCACGCGCACCCCGTCATGGTCGACGAGGCGGTAGCCCCCACCGACGTCGATGCTGAGCACCGGTCTCCGTTCGGTGACCCGCACCCGCAGCGTAGCCGGCCAGCCACGGGAAACCTGGGCTGATTCGACCAACCGCAGCCGCTCGACGCGGCCGGCGGCGGCGCTGGTGTCGACCCGCGCCAGGGGGGTGCCGGTGGCCACGTCGACGGCGGCGACGACCTCGGGGGCGTCGATACGGGACACGCCGCTCACCGCAACCTCGCGCACGACCAGCAGCCGCGAGCCCAACAGCACCCAGGTGACGACGGCGAAGACGCCGACAGTGAGAAGAGTGACGAACGCGACCTGCCACGGGTTGGGGTGGCGGCGCACGATGGCGCCGCCGGTGTCGCTCCCGTGGGTCTCGGTCGTTGCTGACGGCTGCACCGCACCCCCTCAATCGGCTCCGCGCCCGCCGGCGTGTCCGTGGGCGCCCCCGGTGCCCCGGGGCAGTGGCGCCCCACCGGGCTCAGTCCGCGGTCACCTCCAGTGCCGCGACAATGCGTGGTCCGAGCTCGGTGATGTCACCAGCCCCCATGGTGAGGATGATGTCGCCCTCGCGCGCCAGGGTGGCGGCTTGGGCCACGGCCGCTGCCGCTTCAGTGTGAGGATGCACACGTTTGTGGCCGATCCGCTCGGCGATGAGGTCGGTGGTGACACCGGGCTCGGGATCTTCCCGTGCGGCGTAGATGGGCAGGAGGAGGACCTCGTCGGCCAGGGTCAGCGCCTCGGCGAACTCGGCCGCGAAGATCCGGGTGCGGCTGTAGAGGTGGGGTTGGAACATCGCGAGGACGCGGCCGGGGGTGGCGGGGGCCGTGGTGTCGGTGCCCGCGCGTTGGCCGGTCGGCGTCGAGTCCAGCGCCGCCCGCGCCGCACGCAGGTCGGCTTCGATCTCGGTGGGGTGGTGGGCGTAGCTGTCGTAGACGCGCACCCCCCGCGCGGCCCCCTTGAGCTCGAAGCGCCGGGCGGCGCCGGTGAAGGTGGTGAGCCCGGGGACCGCGACCTCGGGGTCGTAGCCCAACTCGTCGGCGACGGCTATGGCCGCGGCGGCGTTGAGCGCGTTGTGGCGCCCGGGCAGGGCGAGGGTGCACGAGAGCGCCTCTCCCTCGGGCGGAGTCAGGGTGAAGGCCGTGGTGAACCCTTCGGCGGTGATGGCACTGACGCGGTAGTCAGCCCGGGGCGACTCACCGAAGGTGCGCACGGGGTGGCCACGCTCGCGCGCGATCTCGGCCACCCGCCGCGCGCCAGGGTCGTCGATGCCCACGATCAGCGCACCGGCGACGCGGTCGACGAAAGCGGCGAACTTGTCGTGGATCTCGTCGAGGCCGCCGTAGTTGTCGAGGTGGTCGGCCTCGACGTTGGTGACCACCGCCAGCGAGGGGGCCAGCATGAGAAACGAACCATCGCTCTCGTCAGCCTCGACGACGATGACGTCGTCGGCGCCGGCGTCGGCGCCCACACCGGTGGTGACGAGCTGGCCTCCGATGACGTAGCCGGGATCAGCCTCGACGTGCTGGAGCACCGCGGTAAGCATGCAGGTGGTGGTGGTCTTGCCGTGGGTGCCGGCCACGGCCACACCGCGCCGGCCCAGCAGCAACGCGCCCAGCGCTGCGGCACGCGGCAGAATCCGGATGCCGCGCCGGCGGGCTTCGACCAACTCCGGGTTGTCGACGCGGATGGCCGAGGAGACGACGAGCGTCTCGACGTCACCGAGGTTTTCGGCAGCGTGACCGATGTGGACCTTGGCTCCCAGATCCTCCAGGGAGCGCAGCGTGTCGCTGTCGCGGGCGTCGCTGCCGGAGACGGCCACGCCGCGCTGGAGCAGGATGCGGGCGATGCCCGACATGCCGGCCCCGCCGACACCGACGAGGTGGACCCGCCCCAGGTGCTCCACCGGGACCGGATCGGTCGGTTCGACCAGACTCATCGCTCGTCCTTGCCGTCATCGGGGAGGTCTCCGGCGGCCAAGTCCTCCTCGGGGTCGTCGATGGGGACCTCCGGGGTTGGGGTTTCGCCGCGAGCTATGGCCATGACTTCACGGGCGAGTTCCTCATCGGCGTCGCGCCGGCCCATGCGCGTGGCGGCCTCGGACATGGCGACGACGCGGTCGGTGTCGGTGATCAGCGGCACCAGGGTGTCGCGAATCCACTGCGGGGTCAGCTCGGAGTTGGCGACCATCAGGGCGCCGCCGGCATCGACGATCGGCTCAGCGTTGAGACGCTGTTCGCCATTGCCGATGGGCAGCGGGACGAACGCGGCCGGCAACCCCACAGCGGTCAGCTCGGCGCAGGTCATGGCGCCAGAACGGCACATGGCGATGTCGGCGGCGGAGTAGGCGAGGTCCATACGGTCGACGTAGGGCACGCACACGTAGGGGACACCGTCGCGGGTGCGGTCCTCGGGCTCGCTGAGGTTCTTGGGGCCCACAACGTGCAGTACCTGCACCTCGGCGTCGCGGAAGTGGTCGCTGGCGGCGAAGGCGGCCTCGTTGACCGCCTGCGCCCCTTGCGAGCCGCCGAAGATCAGCAGAGTGGGCAGTTCGGGGCGCAGTCCGAAATGGGCCCGGGCTTTGTCTCCCATGGCCAGCCGGTTCAGCGTGGAGATCTGCTCGCGCAGCGGGATGCCGACGAAGCGGCCGTTGCGGATGTCGGCGTGGGGGTGGCCGGTGAAGACGTGGGTGGTCAGCCGCGCGCCCAGCCGGTTGGCCAGCCCGGGCAAGGGGTTGGCCTCGTGGACGACGATGGGGATGCGGCGCCTGCGGGCGGCCAGGTAGCCGGGGGTGGCGACGTAGCCGCCGAAGCCCACTAAGACGTCGGCGCGCAGCGCGTCGATGTGGCTGGAAGCGGCGCCGATGGCGTTGGCGAGCTTGCCCGGAACGGTCAGTAGTTGGGGGGTGAGCCTGCGGGGCAGGGGCACAGCCGGGATGTGGGCGAGTTCGTAGCCCCGGTTGGGGACGAGCCGGTTCTCCAAGCCGCGCTCTGTACCGAGACAGAGGATCTCGGTGTCGCGGTCGAGGCGCCGCAGCGCGTCAGCTAGGGCGAGCGCGGGCTCGATATGTCCGGCCGTGCCACCTCCGGCGAGGATTACCCTCATCGTCGCCGATTCCTCCTCGCTTGAACCTGCGTCGGACGCGATCTGTTCGTTGCCTGGTTCGTGGTCGTGTTGGCGCTGCTGCCGCCTCGGCCAGTGGTGTCCAGGCCCAGCCAGCTTAGGGCCCTTTGCGTGCGGGTGGGACCGCGAGCGGCCAGGGCTTTGCGTGCGTCGGGCTCGTTTTTGGCGATGGCCAGCAGGATGCCGAGCGCGAGCATCGTGGGGATCAGCGACGATCCGCCCGCTGATACCAGCGGCAGGGGAATGCCGGTGATGGGTAGCACTCCGATAACCGTACCGATGTTGACTGCGGCCTGGACCGTGATCCAGGACGTCAAGGCGGCAGCGGTCAGCCGCAGGAACGGCTCCCTGACCCGGGACGCCACGCGCAGCCCAGCGTAGCCCAGAAGACCGAACAGTCCGACGACGAGGAGGGTGCCGATCAGCCCCAGTTCCTCACCGATGATGGCGAAGATGAAGTCGCTCTCGGGGTGGGGCAGGAACCCCCACTTCTCCCGGCTGCCGCCGATGCCCACGCCGAGCAGGCCGCCGGTGCCCAGCGCGTAGAGGCCGTGGATGAGCTGGAATCCGGCGTCGTAGGGGTCGGCTTGCGGGTTGAGGAACGAGGTGAGGCGAGTGACGCGGAAGTCTTCGACCCCGACCATGATGGCCACGAGAACGGCCACGAGGGCGAACATGGCCAGGAACAGCCGACCGGGGGCGCCGATCACCCACAGCAGGGCCAAGAAGATCACCAGCAGCACGAAGGTGGTGCCCAAGTCGCTGCCGAGCAGCACGAGCAGGACGAGCACCCCGCATCCAGGCAGCAGCGGCATGAGCAGTTGGCGCCAGTCCACCAACTGGTTGAGTTCTTCCTTGCGGGCCAGCACGGTCGCGCCCCACAGCGCGAAGGCCAGCTTGGCGGGTTCCGAAGGCTGGATCGTCAGCCAGCCGATCTCCAGCCAGCGGGTCGCGCCGTAGTACTCCTGGCCGCGCAGCGAGGTGAAGACCAGCAGCGCGATCGAGACCAGCATCGCCGGGTAGCCGATGGCGCGGAACACCTTCGTGGGGGTCTGGGCGGCCAGCAACAGCAGTGGCACGCCGATGGCCGCGGCCGTGATCTGTTTGCGAAACAGCGAGAAAGCCGAGCCGGTCTCGGTGTAGGAGTCGACCATCGACGACGACAGCACCATGAGCAGACCGAGCGCGACCAGCAGCGCACTGCTGCCAAAGAGCAGGTAGTACGAGGTCAGGGGGCGGTTCAACCGCCGCGACAGATAGCCCAGCCTCGCCGGCCACGCTTTGGCCCCCTCTTGGCGCCCGCCCGCTCCGCGTGGCGGAACCAATGTCGATGCCGCCATACGCCACCTCCGCCCATAGCGCCGATTCCCTCGCGTCGCCCAAGTCTGACGGCAACCACTGCCAGTTCGTCTGATCTCGCGGGCGTGTCGGAGTTTCGGAAGGCACGCCTCACACGCCCACGGCGGACCGCACGCGGGCCACGGGCGGCGCGGACAGCGGCCGGCCGTCGCGGATAGCGGCGCTTTTTGGCCCGCTCACCGCGACGGCAGCGGTTCAGCCGTCCAGCCGGTGCACCGCGGCGGCAAACGCCTCGCCGCGGGCGATGTAGTTGGTGAACATGTCCATCGACGCCGCGGCGGGCGCCAACAGCACGGTGTCGCCTTGTTGGGCCAGTCCGGCGGCAGCGGCCACGACTTCGCTCATGGCCTCGGTGTCGGTGCGGTCGATCTCGATGACGGGCACCTGCGGAGCGTGGCGGTGCAGCGCTTCACGCACCTGGGCACGGTCGGTCCCCAACAGCACGGCGGCACGCAGTCGGGAAGCCGCCGCGGCAACGATCTCGTCGACATCGGCGCCCTTGAGCAACCCGCCGGCCACCCACACGACGGAGGTGTAGGCCAACAGCGACGCTACGGCGGCGTGTGGGTTGGTGGCTTTGGAGTCGTCGACGTAGTCGACGCCGCCTCGGGTGGCCACGTGGCTGATGCGGTGCGGCTCGGGCGCGAACGCCGCCAGCCCGGCCCGCACCGCCTCCGGCGCCACGCCGACCGAGCGGGCCAGCGCGGCGGCGGCCAAGGCGTTGGCCACGTTGTGCGGCGCTGCCGGGCGCACGTCGGCCAAGGTGGCGAGCTGTTCGGCGGTGGCGCGCGGGTCGTCGGTGAAAGCGCGGTCGATCAGCAGATCCTCGACCACGCCGAGTTCCCCTGGCGCCGGCGTGTCCAACCGGAAGCCGACCAGACGCGCCGCCGGGTCGCCCTGCTGGGTGGCGAGTTCGCACGACCACGGGTCGGCGGTGTTGACTACGCGGATCGTGTCCTGGGCATAGACGCGCCCCTTGGCGTGAGCGTAGGGGGTGAGCCCACCGTGCCAGTCCAGATGGTCGGGTGCGACGTTGAGCACGACGGCGGCGTGCGGGCGCAGGGAGGCCGACCAGTGCAACTGGAAGCTGGACAGTTCGACGGCGAGGATGTCGTGGATCTGGCCGTGCTCATCGGGCAGCACCGCGTCGATGATGGGGGTGCCCACGTTGCCGACGGCGGCGGCGCACCGGCCGTCGGCGCGCAGCATCGCCTCCAGCATGCGCACGGTGGTCGTTTTGCCGTTGGTGCCGGTGACGGCCAGCCACACTTGCCCGGCGGGTTTGAGCCGCCAGGCCAATTCGATGTCACCGATGACCTCGATGCCCGCGCGCTGGGCGGCGAGGAGGGTGGGCGCGTCGGGACGCCAGCCGGGTGAGGTGACGACGAGTTCGGTGTCGGCGGGAAGCTCCGGCTCGCCCAGTTCTACGGTGGCGCCGGCCTCGCGCAGGTGCGCGGCGTGGTCCTGGGTGGCCTCGTCGGTGCGGGCGTCGACGACCGTAACGCGCGCGCCCTGGGCCAGCAGGGCACGAGCGACCGGCGGTCCTGAGACGCCCAACCCGGTCACGCACACGGCGCGGTCGTTGAGGTCCATCTGGTGACCGGCGCTGCCGGGGGCTGTTTCGACCACAGGCCGCTCCTTCACCTCGTTGGTGTGCCCGACGTCGGACATGGCTACCTCGGCATCCATTCCAGGTAGAACAGGCCGATCCCGATGCCCACGAACAGTCCCTGGATGATCCAGAAGCGGATGACGATCGTGGTCTCTTCCCAGCCTTTTAACTCGAAGTGGTGCTGGATGGGGGCCATGCGGAACAGGCGTTTGCCGGTGAGGCGGAACGAGCCGACTTGGAGGATGACCGAGAGGGTGATCAGCACGAACAGCCCGCCGATGATGAGCAGCAGCAACTGGGTGCGGGTGGTGATGGCCAGGCCGACCAGCAGGCCGCCCAGCGCCAGCGACCCGGTGTCGCCCATGAAGATCTTGGCGGGGGGAGCGTTGTACCACAGGAAGCCGATACAGCCCCCGAGGCCGGCCGCGGCGACCACGGCCAGGTCCAGCGGGTCGCGCACGGTGTAGCAGTTGGGTTCCAGGCCCTCTAGGCAGCTCTGGCGCAGTTGCCAGTTGCCGATGATGACGTAGGCGACGAGGGAGAGGATCGTGGCGCCGGTGGCCAAACCGTCGAGACCGTCGGTGAGGTTGACGGCGTTGGATGTGGCCACGATGAGCATGAGCACCCAGATCACGACCACGGGCAGGGCCAGTGCGGGGCCGAAGTCGCGCAGGAACGACAGGTGGGTGGAGCCGGGGGTGTAGGTGTAGCCGTTGGGGAAGAGGGTGGAGCTGGCGCCGATGGCGAAGCCGATGCCGACGATGGCCTGGCCCAGCATCTTGGCGCCGCTGCGCAGGCCGAGGCTGCGGCGCTTGTAGATCTTGATGAAGTCGTCAAGGAAGCCGACCGTGCCCAGTCCGACGAAGAGGAACATCACGAGCAAGCCCGAGACAGTGGGCCGTGTCACCAGGACCAGGTGGGCGCCGAAGTAGCCGATGACGGCGCCCAGGATGATGACGATGCCGCCCATGGTGGGCGTGCCTTGCTTGGTCTTGTGGCCCTCGGGTCCGTCATCGCGGATTTCCTGGCCGAATTTGAACCGGAACAGAATCCGGATGACCATCGGCATGATCAGTAGGGAGACGAGGAGGGAGAGCGCCGCAGCGACGAGAATGCCGGTCACTTGGCATCCTCCCCGCTGATGAGCTCCTCGGCTACCCGTTCCAGCCCGGCCACACGCGATCCCTTCACCATGACGACGTCCTTGGGCCGCAGCCGCTCCCGGAGGGCGGCAACCGCATGCGCGGCGTCGGGGACCCGCAGGGCCTGCCCGCGCCACGCCGAAACACTCTCCGCACCCGCCGCGACGGGCTCGGCCTGCTCCCCCACGACGATGAGCCCCTCGATGCCGGCCGCGGCGACGGCCTGGCCCAGGCGCTCATGCTCTGCCTCGTGGACCGCTCCGAGTTCGGCCATGTGGCCCAGCACCGCGAACGCGCGGCGCTGCTGCGCCACCGCCGTGAGGGTTTGCAGGGCGGCGGCCATGGACTCGGGGTTGGCGTTGTAGGCATCGTTGATCACCGTCACGCCGTCCCGGCGTTCGGTGACCTCCATCCGCCAGCGGCTCACCGACCCGGCTTGGCTGAGCGCGGCGGCGATGTCGGCCACGCCCATGCCGGCCTCGGCGGCTACAGCAGCCACAGCCAAGGCGTTGTGCACCTGGTGCTCGCCCACCAGCCGCAGCTCGACCGGCGCGGTCCCACGGCCGCGCAGCCACAGCTCGAAACGTGCGCACCCCAGGGGGGTGAGTTCGACGTTGCGGGCGCGCACCTGCGCCTGCTCGCTGCGGCCGTAACTGACGACGCGGGCGCGGGTGCGGGCAGCCATGCCGATCACCGCGTCGTCGTCGGCGTTGAGAACCGCCACTCCCCCGTCCTCGGCGGTGGGAAGCGCCTCAACCAGCTCACCCTTGGCCTGGGCGATCGCCGCCCGGCTGCCGAACTCGCCCACGTGGGCGCTGCCGACGTTGAGCACCACGCCGATGCGCGGCGGGGCGATGGAGCACAGGTGGGCGATGTGGCCGATACCGCGCGCGGCGACTTCCAGGACGATGTGGCGGGTGCTGGTGTCGGCGCGCAGCACGGTCAGCGGATGGCCGATCTCATTGTTGTAGGAGCCGGTGGGGGCGATCGTGGGGCCGAGCGCCCCGAGCACCTGGGCCAGCAGGTCCTTTGTGGTCGTTTTCCCAGACGAGCCGGTGACGCCGACGACGTCGGCGGCAGTCAGCTCGTCGACGACCGTGCGCGCCAGGCGCCCTAGAGCGGTCACCACCCCGGCGTCGCCGCCGTCCACGATCAGGTGGGGCTCTGCCACAGGGCGGGAGGCGAGCACGGCGGTGGCGCCCGCGGCCACGGCCGCGGCGGCGAAGTCGTGACCGTCCACCCTCTCCCCGCTCAACGCGGCGAACAGCGCCCCCGGGGCGACTTGCCGCGAGTCAATGGTGACGGGACCGGTGACGGTATCGGTGAGCCGGGCCGGTCCGCCTACACGCGAGCGGGTGATATCGGCGATCCGATCGAGCGTCAGCGCGATCAAATCCACTCCTCATGTCGGGGCCCGGCGCGTCGCTTGTGCAGGCGTCGTGGATGACGAAACAGCGAAGAGAAAGGGAGAGTACGCTGCATAAAGCCACGGATCGGCGTTGTGACGCCACGGTGCCGGGCTGCATTTGCCGGACCTACCTTAGAACATGTTGGGTTATCCAGGTTGCGTACTGGCCGGAAATGGGAATCGGTTCGTGATTGAATCGCCACGTCAGCGGCCAGAGAAGCCCGCTCAAACACTGCTGGGTAACCTTCTGCTCAACCGGGGGCAGTGCGGTGGGCGAGGGCCTCGCGCAGGGTCTCGCGATCGTCGAACGGTAGCACTCGCCCCGCCACGTACTGGTCCCGTTCATGGCCCTTACCTGCGACGACGATGACATCACCGGGCTCGGCGCGGGCCACGGCCAACTGGATGGCCGTGGCGCGGTCGGGTTCGACCGTCACGCGGGCGCGCTGCTCGATAGGGACCTTCGCCACCCCCTCAAGCATGGCGGTGACGATCGTGATCGGATCTTCACTGCGGGGGTTGTCGTCAGTGATGATGACCGCATCGGCGAACCGCGCGGCGACCTCTCCCATTAAGGGGCGCTTGGCGCGGTCACGGTCGCCCCCACACCCCACGACCATCGTCAGGCGGCCGTTGGTGACCTCACGCACCGGCGCCAGCGACGTCAGCACGGCCTCCAAGGCGCCGGGCTTGTGGGAGTAGTCGACGATGGCGGTGAAGTCCTGGCCGGCGTCGACGCGCTCCATACGTCCCGGCACTCCTGGGGCGGCTGCGATCCCCGCAAGCGCGGTGCCGAGAGGGATACCCCCCTCGACCAACGCGACGGCGGCTGCCAGGGCGTTGGCGACGTTGAAGGGCCCCGGCAGGCCCACCGAGGCTGGGGCCTCGATCCCGCCCGGGCCGACGATGCGGAAGGTGCTTCCTCGGGGGCCGAGCGCGATGTCGACGGCCCGCCAGTCGGCTTCGGGGGCGCCCTCGGCGGAGAACGTGGTGACGGGAACCTCGCCGCGGTCGGTCACCATGTCGATGAGGGCGCGGCCGAAGCGGTCGTCACGGTTGATGACGGCCACGCCGGCGTGCTCGGGGGTGAACAGCCGCGCCTTGGTCTCGAAGTACTCGCGTAGGTCGCTGTGGAAGTCGAGATGGTCTTGGGAGAGGTTGGTGAAGACCGCCACGTCGAAGTGGGTCCCCCCGACCCGGCCCAGCGCCAGGGCGTGGCTGGAGACCTCCATGGCCGCGGCCGTGACGGCGCGTTCGCGCATGAGGGCGAACAGGCCGTGCAGGTCGGTGGCCTCTGGGGTGGTCAGCGGCGAGTCGACACGCTCGTCGGCCACCCGCATCTCGACAGTGCCGATGAGGCCGGTAGGCGAGCCGGTGGCGTGTAGCCCGGCGTCGACGAGGTAGCTGACGGTGGTCTTGCCGCTGGTGCCGGTGGTGCCGATCAGCAGGAGGTCATCGGCCGGATGGCCGTAGACCCAGGCTGCGACTTCGCCCAGTCGGGCACGCGGGTCGGGCACCGTCAGTACGGGCAGCCGGGTGGCCGCGGCGCGGTCGTAGCCCTCGGGGTCGGTGAGGATCGCCACAGCGCCGGCGTGGGCGGCTTGGTGGGCGAAGTCGGCCCCGTGGGTGGTGTTGCCCGGCAGGGCGGCGTAGAGGTCGCCGGGGCGGACCGCGCGCGAGTCGTGCGTGAGGCCGGTGATGGTCGTCTCGGTGACGTCAGGGGCGTCCTCACGCGCCGTGTCAGTGGCTTCGGTGGCCGCAGGAGAGCCCAACGGCGGCTCGGCAGGGTCGGGACAACTGAGGAACCCTTCCGAGCCCAACAGGCGGGCCAACTCGGGAAGCGGGCGAAGCTGAGTGTGAGCGGGACGCATTACCAATGGCACGTCGAGAGCGTATCCCGTGAGCACGGAGGGAGAATAATTGGTGATTCCGGGCGCGTCGCCGGTAGGCGCTTCCGTTGCCGCGCCGCTCCCGCCCCCGTGGCGCTGCCGAAAGGGCGCCCCCGGGGGCCTCTATAGTTTTTCGTCAAGCGGGGCGGGGATCAGCGTCGTTGGCTCGTGCCTTGGGCGCTGCGCGATCTCAGCAGCCCAGGGGGCGGTGCCTGGGCGGGGCGGATACCGCAACAAGTGGGGCACACTCGGCGGGGAACGGGGAGCGCAACGGGTGGACTGCCTGGGGTAGGGGACCGCGGCCTCCCCCTGTGGGGTGCCGTCTGCCATAAGGCGAGCGCGCCCGAGAGGGCTACGCCCATCTGCCGCCCTAGCCCGGAAAGTCGCCCCTGCCGGCAAGCGGAGCCGCGCCCGAATCACCATCCGCCGAGAGCGCGCCGCCCACCGCTGTATCCCGTGCGACAGCGACGTCCCGGGGAGAAGCGAGGTCCTGAGTTGAGCGGTGTCTGGAGGTAGCGCAAGACCCCGCGCTAGAGCGACGTTCCTTCACCCCAGTGGCCACCCGCACCGTTTGCGGTCGCCTCAGCCGCCGTGCCCCTTTTTCCGGCTGTCGAGATCGCGCAGCGATCGAGGCACGAGCGGCGGGAAACCTCCACGCTGTCGGTGCTGTCGACCGGGACCCACTCATGGAAGGGGGGCGAGCACGGCCGGTGGGCCGCCGGGCGGGCACCGGTTTGGTGCCAGTGCGTGGGTGGTGGACCTTCGGCGGGGCACGGCGCCCACCCCGGAGACCTCATTCGAACAGGCGGACCTTGGGCGGCTCGGTCTGCGGCGGCGCGACCTTCAGGGTTTGCAGCGCAAACGACGTCACGTCGGCGAAGGTCGGTGCGGCGGCCTGGCCGCCATAGTAGTCGTGGCCGGGGTCCTCAAGCACCACGTGCACGACGACTTGAGGATCTTGGGCCGGGGCGAAGCCGACGAAGCTACTCGTGTAGCCACCCCCTTGGTAGGTGCCGGTCTGGGGGTTGAAGCGGTCGGCCGTGCCAGTCTTGCCGGCCACGCGGAACCCTGCCACCTGCGCACGCTCGGCCGTGCCCTCCTCGCTGGTGACCGCCTCCAGCATCAGTTGCAACTGTTGGGCGGTCTCCTCGCTGATGACCCGGGCCCGTTCGGGGTTGGACGAGGATGTGAAATCACCCACGCCGTCGTCGATACCGGCGATGACGGTGGGCTCCACGCGGACCCCGTCGTTGGCGATCGTGGCGTAGGCGCTCGCCATCTGTACCGCGTTGACCGAGATGCCCTGCCCGTAGGAGATCGTCGCGAGCTGGGTGCCCCACCACTCCTGGGGTGGGGTGAGGATTCCGGTGTTCTCGCCGGGCAGGTCCAACCCGGTGGGCTGGCCGAAACCGAACTTGCCCAGGTATTCGTAGAGCCGCTCCGCGCCGACCTGCTCGCCGACCTTGATCGCGCCGACGTTGCTCGACGTGGCGATGATCCCGTTGAGCGTCAACCGCTGGGTGGGGTGGGTGTGGGAGTCGCGGAAAACCTGGTCGTAGCGGCTGATGGAGTCGGGCACCGTGTAGACGGTGTCGGGCTCGGCCAAGCCCTCCTCCAAAGCGGCGGCAGCGGTGATCACCTTGCTGGTGCTGCCGGGCTCAAAGGCGCGGGCCACCGCCCCGTTGCTGCGCTGCTCGGGCGTGGAGTCGGCGATGTCGCTGGGGTCGTAGGTGGGCGTGTTGGCCATCGCCAGTACTTGGCCGGTGGGACGCATGACGACGATGCTGCCTCGCACAGCCCCGAGCTCGGTCACGCGCTGGGCCAGCGCCTGCTGGGCGTACCACTGGATGTCACGGTCGAGTGTGAGCCGCACGTCCTTGCCCGGGACGGGTTCCTTGGTCAGTCCCCCCACCATGGGAATGCGGGTACCGTCGGCGCCGGTCTCGACTTGCTGCTTGCCGGGCTCTCCGGCGAGGGTGTCCTCCAGCACGGCCTCCAACCCTTCAAGGCCGTGGTTGTCGGCGCCGACGAAGCCGATCAGGTCGGCCGCGCCCGTCTGGCGCGGGTAGAGGCGCTCGTAGTCGGGGTTGGCCGCGACCCCTTGCAGGTCCAGTTCGGCGAGCTCGCGCCACTCGCTCGGGCGCACGCCGCGGGCGATCACCTCATAGCGGCTGGGTTGGGCGTCGACCTTGGCCGCGACCTCGCTGGGCTCCAGGTCGAAGCGTTGGGCGAGCTCGGTGATGATGGTGTCGCGCTGCTTGGCACGGATGTGGACCGGATCGACGTAGACGGTGCGGACCTCGACCGAGGTCGCCAGCAGGTCGCCGTCGACATCGGTGATGTCGCCGCGCGTCGTGGGGATGTCGATGGTGCTCAACCGCACCTCTGAGGCGGCGTCCGCGTAGTGCGCGGCCTGGAACCCCTGGATCTGCACTAGCCGGCCCGCGAAGATCAGCATCACCGCCGCCATCAAGATCATCGTCACCTTGATGCGCCGTGCGGAGTCGCCGCGGCGCAGCCGCGAGCGATGCCGCGGTGGGCGGGGCGGCGATCCCCCCTGCCTGCGGCGGGGCCGCGCGGGTTGGCCCCCGGCGGGACGCGTGCGCTGAGCCGACGGGGAAGAGGGAGCGGAGCGGCGGCGCGGCGGGTCGCTGGCGCGGCGGCGCGGCTGGCCAGGGGTGCGCGACTGACGCTTATCGCCCGGGCGAGCCGAAGATCCGGGGCCGCGGGAACGGGGACCGCGCGGGTCGCGGGGCGCGTTCATGGGCACCCGCCCCCCAGGGCCTGTGTTGTGGGGCCCCCCGTCGCGCGCGCTACACGCTCAGGCGGCGCCACTGCCCCTGCCCTGAGAGTGTTGTCGCCCTGCCGGTGGGGGCCCCGCTCTGCACGGGGCCACGGGCCGAGTCGCAGGGCCGAGGAAGGGTGCGTCCCTCCTGGCCGGGCTTTGCCCAAGGAGCGGCCAGCGGGGGTCCACGCAACGGCAGGGGGGCTGGGGTGCCGTGCGGCCAGGCGGCCGATCCCTGAGGCGGTGCCGTGGGCGCGCGTGAGCTCGGCTGCGGGCGTGTCGGTCTCCCGCAGCGGCAGCGGCGCCCTCACTCGACAGCCCCGGCGTCGCCGGCGGGGGCACCGACGATCTCGCCGGTCTCCACGTTGATGAACTCCGCGGAGTCGCCAGGGACCATCCCCAACTCCTCGGCTCGCTCGGCGAGCGTCTGCGGTGACTCTGCGTAGAGGACCTTCTCGCGCAGTTCCTCCTCGCGGTGGTTCATCTCCTCGGTTTGGCGCTGCAACTGCGCCAGCGCGTAGGCGTCCTCGGTGAGGACCGTGCGCAGCACCAGCAACGAGACCAGGGCCCCGCCGAGCAGGCCGAGGATGAGCAGCACGAAAGGCATGCGCGGAGCGTTGGGCACCGGTGTGGCGCGGGGGCGGCGCGCCGCGGCGCGGACACCGGGGCGCTGTGGCGCGCTGGCCGAGGTGCGCAGGCGGCTACCCGCCGTGCTGCGCCGGGGAGTTGCCCGCGGCGCGCTCCGGTTCGCGGGCTTGCTGACCTCGGGCTCGGTCGCGCTGCTCATGTACCCTCCCCACTGGCGGTGGCGTGCCTGGCTGGCGGTGGCTGGCCCGGGGCGGGCCAAGCCCCGGTGCTCATGGTTGGCGGACTCGCTCCGCGGCCCGCAGCCGCGCTGAGGCGGAGCGGGGGTTGTGCTGGGTTTCCTCTGGTGTGGGGGTTTCGGCGCCGCGGGTGAGCAGCCGGACTTCGGGCTGGCACTCGGGAAGCGACACCGGAAGGTCGGGGGGCGTGGTGTCGGTGGCGAGAGCGGCCAGGGCTCGCTTGGTGATCCGGTCCTCTAGCGAGTGGTAGGACAGCACGGCGATGCGGCCTCCCACGGCAAGGCGCGCGGCAGCGGCGGGCAGCGCGCGCTCCAGGGTGCTCAACTCGGAGTTGACCTCGATGCGCAGGGCCTGGAAGGTGCGTTTGGCGGGATTGCCCCCGGTACGGCGGGTAGCCGCCGGGATCGCCTCGCGCACGAGGTCAGCCAGGTGGGTAGTGGTCTCGATAGGGGTGGTGACGCGCTCGTCGGCGATAGCGCGGGCGACGCGCGAGGCGAAGCGCTCCTCGCCGTAGTCACGCAGGATGCGGGTGAGTTCGCCCACGGTGGCGCCGTTGACCACATCGGCGGCCGTGCGCTCCTGGGTGGGGTCCATGCGCATGTCGAGGGGGGCCTCGTGGGAGTAGGCGAAGCCGCGCTGGGGCTCGTCGAGTTGAGGGGAAGAGACCCCGAGGTCGAGGAGGATTCCAGCAACCCGGTCGACGCCGAGGTCGTCGAGTACGCCGGGGATCTCGTCGTAGACGGCGTGCACGAGATCGACGCGGTCGGCGTTATCGGAGAGGCGTCGCTCGGCGCGCTCCAGCGCGACGGGGTCTCGGTCGATGCCGACCAGACGCGCCTGCGGCAGCGCCGTGAGGAGGGCGTGGGCGTGACCGGCGAGGCCGAGCGTGGCGTCGACGAGGACCGATCCGGGGGTATCGAGAGCGGGGGAGAGCAACTCCACGACCCGGTCGAGCATCACCGGGACGTGCGCAGCCGACATATCGTTCATCAGCACGTTGACCCCTTGACCCCTCATCGTCGACCGGCCGGCCCCCGCGTAGCCATGACCGCACTACCTCGCTGCCCTGCCCCCCAGCAGGCGGCTCCGGCTCGGCCTTCAGACGCTGGGGACCGCGATCTCGTCCCACCCCGACTACCTGGCACCGGGGAAGATGTGCCAGCTAGCCCAGGTCGCGTCTGAAGGCCGGAACCGGATGGAATGGGCGGGTGGGTGGTTGTGACCGCCGACACCCGAAGAGGTGTCGGCCTGCGGTGCCGCGAACTCACAGCACCCCCGGCAACACCTCCTCCGACAGCTCTGCGAACGCCTGTTCCTGCTTGGCCTCGTAATCGGCCCACGCAGCGGCGTCCCAGATCTCCAGTCGCGTGTTGGCCCCAATGACGACACAGTCACGTTCCAGCCGGGCATACGTGCGAAGCGCCGATGGGATCGTGATTCGACCCTGTTTGTCGGGAACCTCATCGGAGGCGCTGGCGAAAAAGACGCGACTGTAGTCGCGCACTGCTTTGGCGGTGACGGGAGCCGATCGTAGAGCCTCGGTGATGCGCTGGAACTCCTCTAATGGGAAGACGTAGAGGCAGCGCTCCTGGCCCTTCGTGATCACCAGCCCCTCCGACAGCTCGTCGCGGTACTTCGCCGGAAGGAACAACCGTCCCTTCTCGTCGAGGCGCGGTGCGTGGGTGCCGAGGAACATCGGCCCCTCCTCCCGAGCCCCTGTGGAGCAGTCCCCGCCTCCACGATGCTCCACTCTACTCCACTCTCCCCCACGGTCAACAGCTTCAACGCCGCGCGCGGCGCCCCCACATCACCGAAATTGCAGGTCATAAGGGGGAGAAGGGAGTGGAGCGGCAGGGGGCGCTCCGGAGCGCTCAAAGCGTCACCAAAAGGCCCTCGTCACGGCCGGTCCGCTATGGGACACTTCACCGATTTAGTTTTCAAAGCTCCCCGTTTACGCCTAGCCTCAAGTCGTCAGCTCAGGCGGCGTGGGAGGGGCTACGTGTCAGTCGGCACGCAACACAATGGCCGGGGGAGCACCACCAGCACCATGGACGGGGACACCCTCGCGGTTCTAGAGACCGCTGATCGAATCCGATCGACCATCGAGACGGTCATCGAAGGCAAGTCCGGCGTCGTGCGGATCGCACTGACGGTTCTGCTCGCTGAGGGGCATCTCCTCATCGAGGACATCCCGGGGGTCGGCAAGACGATGCTGGCCAAAGCGCTGGGGCGCGCGATCGACTGCTCGGTGACGCGCATCCAGTTCACCCCAGACCTGCTCCCCAGCGACATCACGGGGGTCAACGCCTACCACCAGCGCAGCGGGGAATTCGAGTTCAAACCCGGCCCCGTGTTCGCCAACGTCGTCGTGGGAGACGAGATCAACCGGGCTTCTCCCAAGACACAGTCGGCCCTGCTGGAGTGCATGGAGGAAGGGCAGGTCAGTGTCGACGGCGCCACACGGGAACTGGAGCGGCCCTTCATGGTCGTGGCCACCCAGAACCCGATCGACATGGAGGGCACCTATCCACTGCCCGAGGCCCAGCGCGACCGGTTCATGGCGCGGATCGCGGTGGGGTACCCCCAGCCCCAAGCCGAGCTCGACATGATCAACTCGCATGGAGCACGCTCTCCGCTGGAGGAGCTACGCCCCGTCGCCACCGTGGCCGATGTGCGCACGATGGTGGAGCAGGTGCGCTCCATCCACGTCGCTCCGGCGATCCAGCGCTACGCTGTCGATTTGATCTCGGCCACGCGCACCTCGCCGGCGCTGCGGCTCGGGGCATCCCCACGCGCCACGCTGCACCTGGTGCGCGCTGCCCGCGCCTACGCCGCACTGCACAGCCGCGACTACGTGCTCCCCGACGACGTCCAGGACCTCGCCGTGCCCATCCTGGCCCACCGGCTCCTGCCCAGCCCCGAGGCCCAGATGGAGCAGCGTAGTCCCGAACAGGTCGTCAGCGAACTCGTGGCCCGTCTGCCCGTGGCCAATCGCCGCTGACGGACCGCGCCGACGTGGCCATGCAGCCGCACCCGCCCCCGCCTCGGCGACCTCCCCCACCGAGGCACTAGTGCACGGAAGGCCAAACCATGATCCTTGTGCGACTCTTGGGCGCCTTCACCTTGCGCGGCTACCTGTTCCTGCTGGCCGGAGCAGCGATCGTCACCGGTGCCCTGATCGTGGGGGAACGCGACTTGATGCGCATCGGCGTGTTCGTGGTGGTGCTGCCCGTGCTGTCGATGCTGACCGCGCTGCGGGCGCCTCGCACGGTGACCCACACCCGCACGCTGGAGCCGGTTCGGGTGGTCGCCGGCACAGAGGCCCGCGTACGTATCCACCTCACCAATACCGCGAAGCTGCTGCCGGCCACCGGCGTGCTCGCTGAGGACGCACTGCCCTACACCTTCGGCGAGGCACCCCGGTTCGGGATCGGGCGGCTGCGCGCCGGGGAGACGCGCGAACTGAGCTACCGGCTGCGTTCGCAGATGCGCGGACGCTACCCCATCGGACCGTTGACGCTTCGCTTCCGCGACCCGCTGGGGTGCGTCCACCTGTCGCGCAGCGTGGGGCCGAGCATGTCGCTGTTGGTGACCCCGGCCATGATCGCGCTGCCGGGGAGCGTGCCGCGGGGCGCCTCAGCCGACAGCGGAGCAAGCCGCTCCCGGGTGATGGCCAGCGCGGGCGAGGACGACATCGTGCCCCGCGCCTACCAACAGGGCGACGACATACGCCGCGTGCACTGGCGCACGACAGCGCGGCGCGGCGAGCTGATGGTGCGCCGCGAGGAGCAGCAGTGGCGTGAGCACACCTCGCTGCTGCTCGACACCCGCCGCAACGCCCACACCGGCGCCGGCCCGGGATCATCGCTGGAGGTTTCGGTCTCGGCGGCGGCCTCGATCGCGGTGCACCTGCTGGCCCAGGGCCAGGAGCTGCGCTTTGTCACCAATGAGGCCGAGATCACCGCCGCCCGCAGCAGGGATGGCGTGCTCGACGCCCTCGCCACGACCACATCTTCGTCTTCGGCGGATCTCAGGCGGGGAATCAGCCTGCTCAACAACGTCGCAGCCTCAGGACGGGGCCTGCTGGTGGCCGTGGTGGGAGCGCTGAGCTCAACGGAGGTGGCGGCGCTGGCCGACTACGCCGGCGGCAGTGGCCGCAGTTGTGTCGCCGTGCTGTGCGCCGATGCCGCTTGGGACTCCCCCGAGCGGGCGCGGCAGACACAGGAGTACCTTACGGGGACGGGCTGGCGTGTGATTATGCTCAACCGGCTCGACGAACTGCCCGAGGGGTGGCGACAGTTACTGTCCTCGACGGGACTCGCACATGGGTGATCTGGCTCTCCCCGACGCGGGGCGGCAGCGTCGCCGTCGCGCGAACCGGGCACCAGAACAATGGACAGCATTGAGGACGCGCGCACTCGAATGACAGGTGAGGAGGACGGCGTTTCCTCCCCGCCGGGGTGGCCGGCCGGGGGCGCACGCCGAACGACCAGATGAATGTGCGAACGCCGATCGCGATCGCGGCGACGATCTGCACGCTGTGTGCCCTGACGCTGCTGCTACCGATCTTCGCCTCACCAGGGTGGCTGGATGACGTAGTCGTCGCCGTGCTCACCGTCGGCATTTCCGGCATCGTCGCCCGGCTGGTACGGGTGCCGCTGAGCCTGGCGCCGCTCGTGCAGGCCCTGGCACTGGTATGTGCCATGACCGCGCTCTACGTGCCGCATTACGCGCTGCTGGGCGTGATCCCCACCGGCGAGTCCATCGCCTCGCTGCGCGTGATGGCCGACGCCGGGTGGACCGAGATCATCCTCAAACCCACACCGGTGGCCGTCAGTGCCCCGCTGGCGCTCGTGGCGGCGTTGAGCCTGGGCCTGTTCGCGATCCTGGTGGACTTCCTGGCCGTGACCCTGCGGTTGCCCGCGCTGACGGGCCTGGCGCTGCTGGCGCTGATCTTCGTGCCCTTGTCGGTGTATCACAAGGGCATCCCCTGGCCCGCCTTCGTGGCCACGGCGACGGGTTTCCTGCTGCTGCTCGCGGTGGACAACTGGGATCGGCTCTGGCGGTGGGGCGCCGCCGCTCCTAACCATTCCGGCGAGGGACAACGGAGCCCCAGCATGGGCGGCGCCGGCCGGCACCTGTGGTTTACCGCCCAGGTGGCGGCGATGGCGGTGGCAGTGGCGCTGCTGGTGCCCACAGCCTTGCCCGGGCTGGTCAACGACGCGGTGTTCGCCTTGGCCAGCGGCGTCCAGAGCAACGGGCAACGGGTCACCACGACCCATCCCATCGCCTCGATGCGCCGCGATCTCACCTCGGTGAGCGACCGCCAGGTCCTGCGGTACACCACCACCGCCGACCGGCCGGACTATCTGCGGATGTACGTGCTCGACAGCTTCGACGGGGAAGTGTGGACCATGTCGGCGGTCGAAGCCTCGGCACGCAACCGTGTCGACGACTCCGAACTGCCCCTGCCCGCGGGGCGCGCCACCGACGACGTAGCCGAAGACGAGCTGGTACGCACCACGATCACGGTGGCGAGCCGGGTGTCACGCATGGACTTCCTGCCGGTGCCGGCTCCAGCCCGCCACGTCGAGATCTCGGGTGAGTGGTTCGCCGACCCGAGCACTCTGATGGTGTTCTCGACTCGCGACGAGGCCGGCGGACGCACCTACGAGGTGCAAAGCCTGCCGGACAACGCCGACCGCAGCGCGCTGGCCGAGGTCTCCTACCCGGTGAGCGGTTCGGTGGACCAGCGCTACCTCGAAGTGCCCGACCACCTCGACCCGCGTATCGCCCCCCTCACCGACTCCATCGTCAACGACGCCTCCGGCCCCCACGAGGCGGCGGTCCAACTCCAGAAGTGGTTCACCGAGGAGGGACGCTTCACCTACAATCTGCAACCCCCGCCCGTGCCCGAAGGCTCCGACCCCCTCAGGCACTTCCTGTTCGACAGCCGAGTGGGCTACTGTCAACAGTTCGCGGCGGCGATGGCGCTCATGGCACGCCAGGCGGGAATCCCGGCCCGGGTGGCGGTGGGCTACACCGAGGGCGAGCGCAGGTCCAACGGCGAGTGGGTGGTCACCGAAAGCAACGCCCACGCCTGGCCAGAACTGTACTTCCAAGACTTTGGCTGGCTGCGGTTCGAGCCCACCCCCTCCAGCACGACAGGCCAAGACAGCGCCTCAGTACCGTTCTACGCCTACTCCGCTCCCGATTCCTCCACCGACAGTGACACCGACGACGCCCCCGACACCGATGACGCCCCTGGGGACTCCCCCGGCGAGGACGCGCAGGCGCCAAGCGATTCGTCGGCCTCGCCTGTGGACGACGGCGCACTCTCCACCTCTCCCACCACCAACAGGATGGACGGTCTGCTGGTGGTGGCCGTGGCCGGGACGGTCATCGCGGCAGCGCTCCTGCTGCTGGTACCGGCGCTGCCCACCCTGATCCGGCTGCTCGTGCGACGGCTGCGGTGGGGGCGGGCGAACGGAGCCGGTGAGCGGGCCCACGCGGCGTGGCGCGAACTCCAAGACGACGTCGTCGATCTGGGGCTAGTGTGGAACGTCGCCGAGAGTCCGCGGGCCGCGGCCCGCCGGCTCAGCGAGACGGCCAGGCTGGCGGAGCCGGCCACCGCGGCCCTATGGCGACTGGCCAAGGCCGAAGAGAGCGCACGGTATGCTCCCCACCCCGCCGATGGGCAAGGGTTGGAGGCCGACAGCCGGACGGTGCGGCTGGCGCTGCGGGCCTCGGTTAGCAGTGGGCAGCGACTCCAGGCGATCCTGTTGCCCCGGTCACTGTGGCGAACGTGGCCCAACGGCGAGGCGTCGCTACCGGCACCTCAGCCGCGTTCAACGTGAAAGAAAACGTTGATCGCCCGGCCCGACGTGTTCGCCACGTCGGGCCGGGCGATCAACGCGACGGCCGGTGCTGCGGCTGCCGAAGCGGCCACTCAGCCATGAGGGGACGGTGCTACTGCTCGCCTTCCTGGCGGCGGCGCCACCGCTCCTCGAACCGATTCATCATGCCGGGCCGCTGCTGGTTACGCTTGCGCCCCTTGGACTTGGACTGCGGCGAAGCGGCGGTGTCGGCGGGCGCTGTACCCGACGCACGACGCCACCCGGACAGCCCCCATAGGGTGCAAGCCAACATGACGAGGAACCCGATAGCACCGATCGCCGGCTGCTGGACGATGACGCCCCCCATGAGAAGGCACACACCCAGGACGAAACCGATCGAGGAGTAAACGATCCAGCGCTTGTAATGAACCTGAGGATTCGTTTGCCGAACGGTGTGGGCGAACTTCGGGTCCTCGGCATACAGCGCCCGCTCGATCTGGTCGAGCATACGCTGCTCGTGTTCAGAGAGCGGCACGACGCCTCCCAAAGACAGTCCCCGGTTGGGGCGACGGGTACTGAACGACAACGTGATAGCCAGTGGTATGCCCAGAATACGGCGCCTTAGCACTTCGTGAAAAGAAAAGTTGGATGTAGAGATGGCCTACATACGCCACACTATCCTCACTCTGTACCGCGGGCACCGAAGTCGCCGGGAGATACCCCCAACGGCGGGGTCAAGCCACCTCGTCGAGGGGGATGGAACCCGTCGAAGATAGACGAATCATACGTCATTCCGGTCACGATTCGCTAACGTCGCCGAGGTGAGAGTGGGGTGACCTCTCTCTCCGTGGACACGGCTATCCAGAGCCGGTCCACGCCGCCGCTAGGTTGTTTTTCGGAAGGGGCGGCGGGTGGAAGCGGGTGAGCGTGTCCGCCCTCGCCCGACAGGCTGCCGAGATCGCGAAGCGATCGAGGCACGAGCGAACGAGGAACACCCCCACAGCCTCCACACCCCAGCCGTCCGCACAACAGAACCCAGGCACCAGCCGTGCCCAGGAGAAAGGCGGCTATTCGGGTCGCTCCACCAGCAGGTGGAGCTGTGTGGCGATACCACGCAGCTCCGGCGATTGGGCGGCGGCGCGCTCCAGGTCGAGGAGCTGGCTGCTGGCCTGCGGCTCACCGTCGAAGACCCGGCCCGGCAGCAGGTCGGCGAAGACGCGCACCCCGTGCACCTCGGGCCGGACACAGCCGGCCTCCGTGGCGAGTTCGACGAGCCGGGCCTCCGTGAAGCGCCGTGGCATGGGGTCGTGCTCTCCCCACCGGCCTTGGGGGGCGGCCAGCAGGGCACGCGCCTCGTCGAGATGGCCGGCGAGCGCACGGTGGAGCACGGTGGCCACGACGTTGGTGGCCAACAGGCTGATTACTCCGCCGGGTCGCGTGATGGCCATAGCGTCGGTGAGCGCGTCGAGGGGGTCGTCGACGTACTCCAAGACGTTGTGCATCAGTACCAGATGGGCCTGGCACTCCGGCAGCAACTGGGGCAGGTCACGGGACTCCCCCTGGAGGGCGCGCACCCGCACCCCCGCCTCGGCCGCCCGCCGCTCCAGCGCAGCCAAGGAGTCAGGGTTGGGCTCGACCACCGTGACGTCGTGGCCCAGCTCGGCCAGGGGGACGGCGGCACCGCCCGTGCCACCGCCGGCGTCGACGATCTCCAGCGGGGCGTCGTCACCGGTGTGGAACCTGGCCAGCGCCCCTCGCAACACGTCCCACACGACGGCGGTGCGGGCCGCGGTCGGCGCCCGCTGCGGCCCCGTGGGGGACACGGCACCGGCTCTGTCGCTCACGAACGACTCCCCTTCGGTTTGCGTTGACGGCGGATGTCTACAGCGCGAGTTTGGGCTTGTTCTCCATCAACCGCGAAAGTAGGCCGTTGACGAAGGCGGGCGACTCAGCGGCCGACAGTTCCCTGACAACAGCGACCGCCTCGGAAATGGCGACCCCATCGGGGATGTCGCTGTCCCACAGCAGCTCATAGACGCCCATCCGCAAGACGTTGCGGTCGACGGCGGGCATTCGGTCCAGCGTCCAGCCGATGGCGTACTCGCCGAGCAAGGCGTCGATACGGTCGCGCCGCTCGTCGACCGCCGCCGCCAAACGCTCGGTGAACTCGTTGATCGGAGGCTCAGGTTGCAGCCGTCTGCGCTGGATGACCTCCGCGACAGGCACGCCGCGCAGTTCGGCTTCGTAGAGCACTTCCACCGCACGGGTGCGGGCCTTGTGCCGCGATCCACTCATCGCTCTCCTGCTTGAAACGCCACCGGGCAGGGACGTAGTCGCATCAGTTGACGCGGCCGAGGTACTCGCCGGTGCGGGTGTCGACCTTGATGCGCTCCCCCGTGGTGATGAACAGGGGAACCTGAACCACCGCACCGGTCTCCAATGTGGCGGGCTTGGTGCCGCCGGTGGAACGGTCGCCCTGCACGCCGGGGTCGGTCTCGGCGATCTCCAGCTCCACGGCGGCGGGCAGCTCGACGTAGAGCGGGTTGCCCTCGTTGATGGCGACCGTGGCGGTCATGCTTTCCAGCAGATAGTCGGCGTTCTTACCAGCGACGTCTTTGGAGACGTTGAGCTGGTCGTAGGTCTCGGTGTCCATGAAGATGAACGACTCGCCGTCGGAGTAGAGGTACTGCATCTCCCGGCGGTCGACGTTGGCAACCTCGACCTTGATACCGGCGTTGAAGGTCTTGTCGACGACCTTGCCAGAGGTGATGTTTTTGAGCTTGGTGCGGACGAACGCACCGCCCTTGCCGGGCTTGACGTGCTGGAACTCCACGACGTTCCAGAGCTCGCCGCCGTCGAGTTTCAGGGTCATGCCGTTCTTGAGGTCGTTCGTCGTGGCCACTTCGGTCGTCTCTCCCAGCAGTCGGCAGGGTCTGAATGGTCGTTGGAACGCCCGAGAGCCACGCGCCTGCGGCCATTGCCCCCGTAGGCGGCACGGTGCGCGTACCAGCGGCTCTCGACTGGGGTCACGGCGAGACAGCGCCACCGGAGCCAATACCGGGCGCACAAGCCGAAACCGTTCCTTGTAGCACGAGTCTAGTGGGTACTGCGAGCCGGCTCGTGCGCCGTATCCGACCCGCTAGCGCGCCTGTGCCCGCTCACCGCCACTGACGTGAGTGTAGGCGGCGGCCAGCAAGGTGTCATCGGGCCCGGTGCGGATCGTGGGCACGCCTACAGCATCCAGCAGGACGAAGCGCAGCGTCGCGCCCCGCGCCTTCTTGTCGACTCGCATGATCGTGCGCAACTGCTCCCATGCCTCCGGCGGGTAGCTGACGGGCAGCCCGACACTGGACAAGATCGCGCGATGGCGGTCGACCGCCGCCGCGTCGAGACGACCGTCCAGCCGCGCCAACTCCGCGGCGAAGACCATGCCGATCGAGACCGCGTAGCCGTGCCGGAAGGTGTAGTTCTCGACCCGCTCGATGGCGTGACCGAGCGTGTGCCCGTAGTTGAGGATCTCGCGGCGTCCGCTTTCGCGCAGGTCCTCCGAGACCACTTCGGCCTTGACGGCGATGGCGCGTTCGATGAGCTCTCGGGCGTGGCGCCCCGTGGGGTGGGTGGCGCCCTCGGGGTCGCTCTCGATGAGGTCGAGGATGGTGGGGTCGGCGATGAAGCCGGCCTTGACCACCTCAGCGAGCCCGCCGATGTAGTCGGCGCTGGGCAAGGTGGGCAGGGTCGCCAGGTCACACACGACACCGGCGGGCGGGTGGAACGAGCCCACCAGGTTCTTGCCCTCGCCGGTGTTGATGCCGGTCTTGCCGCCGACCGCGGCGTCGACCATCCCCAGCAACGTGGTGGGGACGAGTACCACGCGGACCCCGCGCAGCCACGTCGCGGCGACAAAGCCGGCGAGGTCGGTGGCCGCGCCGCCTCCCACGCCGACGATGGCGTCGCTGCGGGTGAACCCGGCCTGGCCCAACCGGGACCACAGGTCAGCGGCCACGGTCACGTCCTTGGCCGCCTCACCGTCGGGGATGGGCATCGGGTGCACCTCGTGCCCGGCGGCCGTGAGGGCCGCTGCCACCGGGCGGGCGATCTCGCCAAGACCGGCCGGATGGATGACCGCGACCCGCTGGACTCGCTCGGCGGAGCCGACCAGCCCGGGCAGTTCCGCCAGCACTCCCGTGCCCACGGCCACGGTGTAGCCGTTGGCGCCGCCGACCCCGATGCGCGTAGCCGTCATGACCGGTTCTCCCCTCGCAGCGGCAGCTCGGCGACGATAGCGTCGACGACCTCCTCGGGGTGGTAGGAGCTGGTGGAGACTGTGGTGGTGGCCAACCGCTCGTAGACGGGCAGGCGCTGTTCCAGCAGGGCCTTGAGCTTGGCGCGCGGGTTGCCCAGCAGCAGCGGGCGCGCCTGGTCGATCCCGACGCGCTTGGCGGCGTCGGCGAACTCCACCTGGAGATAGACCACGTGGTGGTCGGCGAGGTCGGCCTGAGTGTCGGGGTCGAGGACAGCGCCGCCGCCGAGCGCGACGACACCCGACCACGAGGTCAGGGCCGTGGCGACCACCTCGCGCTCCATCGCGCGGAAGGTCTCCTCGCCGTCATCGACGAAGATCTCGCTGATGGGTTTGCCCGCGCGCGTTTCGATCTCGGCGTCGGTGTCGCCCAGGGGTACGCCGAGCCGGTCGGCCAGGGCACGCCCCACGGTGGACTTGCCCGATCCGGGCGAACCGATGAGGACCGCGATCGGTGAGCTCAACTTTTCCATCCTTGCTCTGAGGCCGTTGGCTGGCATGGGGCCGGCCGGCTTCGCTGTCGGCCGGCTCTCAGGTCTGCGGAAGTGACGCCAGGTAGCCGTCGAGATTACGGGCGACCTCCTGCACTGAGTCGCCGCCGAACTTCTCAAGAGCGGCCTCGGCGAGCACGAGGGCGACCATGGCCTCAGCGACCACGCCTGAGGCGGGCACGGCGGTGACGTCGCTGCGCTGGTGGTGGGCTTGGGCGGGTTCGCCGCTGGCGGTGTCGACGGTGTCGAGGGCGCGCGGCACGGTGGCGATGGGCTTCATGGCCGTGCGCACCCGAAGCGGGTCGCCGGTAGTCATGCCGCCTTCGACGCCGCCGGCGCGGTTGGTGCGGCGCTGGATGCCGTCGGGGCCGGGCTCGATCTCGTCGTGGGCCACCGAGCCGCGGCGGGCCGCGGTGCGGAAACCGTCACCGACCTCGACTCCCTTGATGGCCTGGATACTCATCAGCGCTGCGGCCAGTCGGCCGTCGAGTCGGCGGTCCCAGTGGACGTGGCTGCCCAACCCGGGGGGCAGGCCGTAGGCGAGCACCTCGACGACGCCTCCCAGGGTGTCGCCGGCTTTCTTGGTGTCGTCGACCTCGGCGACCATGCGTGCGCTGGTTTCGGGGTCATAGCAGCGCAGCGGGTCGGCGTCGATGCGCTCCAGGTCAGCGGGACCGGGCAGGGTGTCCTCGGGCACGCTGATCTCGCCCATCGCCACCACGTGGCTGAGGATGTCCACGCCGAGCACCTGGTGGCAGAACCGGCGCGCGACCTCCCCGAGGGCGACCCGCGCGGCGGTTTCGCGCGCGCTGGCGCGCTCCAGAATGGGCCGAGCTTCGTCGTAGCCGTACTTTTGCATGCCCACGAGGTCGGCGTGACCGGGGCGGGGGCGGGTGAGCGGCGCGTTGCGGGCCGTGCCCTCCAATTCTTCGGCCGACACCGGGTCGGGAGACATCACTTTCTCCCACTTGGGCCACTCGGTGTTGGCCACTTGGACCGCCACGGGGCCGCCCAGGGTGCGGCCGTGGCGAATCCCGCCGATGATGGTGACGTGGTCCTGCTCGAACTTCATCCGGGCGCCCCGGCCGTACCCGGCGCGGCGGCGGCGCAACGCGGCGGCGATGTCGTCTGAGGTGACGGACACACCGGCCGGAAGGCCCTCCACGATCGCGACGAGTGCCGGCCCATGAGATTCCCCAGCGGTCAGCCAACGCAACATGGCTCCGATCCTTTCACGAATCGCACAGTGGCGGCACCTCTGGGGCGGGAATGGGAACACCGCCACTTCTTGCTGGCCAGAGCCGTTAGCGCTGTCCTCGGACCTGGTGAGGGCCAGCTAAGGCCGGCGGAGTAGTACCGGTGGAATATTACGCGGTGCGATCGTCACGAACCGGCCAGCAGTAAGGGCAGCGGGTCGCCCAACAGCAGGATCGCCAGGGCGCCGGCGAGCATGAACGGTCCGAAGGGGATCTGGGTCTTGCGGGTGGCTCGGCCCAGCGCGATGAGCATCACCCCCCAGCAAGCCGACAGTAGGAAGGCCACGAAGGTGCCCGACAGCAGCGAGCCCAGGCCAGACCAGCCCAGGTACAGCCCGACCACCCCGGAGAGCTTGACGTCGCCCCAGCCCATGCCGGCGGGGTTGACAAACCACAGCAGCCAGTAGAACGCGGCGAGACCGGCCATGCCCACAGCGGCCGAGAACAGTCGCTGGGTGCTGTCGGGCGCGAGCGCGCCGGCCAGAGCCACGACTGCGACGGCCACCGGATAGGCGGGCAGCACCAGGGGGTTGGGCAGGCGCCGCGTTCGGGCGTCGATGACGGCCAGCAGCGTCGCCCACACACCGAAGAACGCCAGCGCCGCCACATCGGCGGGTCCTCGCTCGGCGCTGGTGAGGCCCACAACAGCCAAGACCACGGCTGCGCCCCAGCCCACGATGGCCGGCCGGGGCAGAGCATGGCCGCAGTGGGGGCAGCGCCCCGACCGCAGCAGCCACCAGGGCAGGAGCACGGCCCGCGGCCAGGGGAGGTGACACCGGCAATGGGGGCAGGTGGGAGGCGGCGCTGTGGTGGTGGCATCGACGGGGGGAAACAGCGTGACCGCGCGCGCGGCCAGCGATCCCACTGCCAGTCCCACCAAGGCCAGGATCGCGGCGGTGCCGATGGCGGGCAGAAGGGGCATGGGGGGACTCTAACGGCCGCGCCGCGGCGATGCGGGCCGGCGGCGAAGCCGGCACAACGGGCGCACTCCCGCAGCCGGGGGCGGGGTCACTCGCGCCGGGCGCGCACGACGGCGCTCAGTTCGATGCCGCCGGGCAGCAACTGACTGAGTTCGGCGCTGAGCCGCTCGGCGACGCGGCGCAGCGACTCGTCGTCGCGGCGCTGCAACTCCAGCCGGATACCGATGTCGGCGCGTTCGGACTCGTGCAGTCGCACCCGCTGGATACCGAACTCGGTGTGGGTAACCCGGTAGATCTTGGCCAGCACTTGAGGGTCGTCCTTGGGTGCGGGCAGGGCGCCGTGTTCGGCGATGCTGGTGAGGAAACGCCCTTCGATGGGGTAGACGACGGGGCCGGCGACGTCGACGACGAGGGCGTCGACCCCCTCTTCGACGGCGGCGCCGCAGGCGTCGACTGTGGTGAAGGGCACGGGGCGGGCATCCTGGTTCCAGCGGCGGGCGGTCTCCACCGAGGTGAAGGCGAGCACCCCGCGGCGACCGTCCTGGCCGGTCATGATGGGCAGGGCGACCTCGCTGCGCCCCTCGTGGTCGAGGTCGTGGGCGGTGGGCTGGGAGTCGGTGGCCACGGGAGAGACCGGGATGAGCAGCCGCGAGGCGCTCAGGGCCGCGAGCACGTGACGGTCGCTGGCGGCTCCTCGGGCATAGGCGTCGAGCCTGTCGCGTACCTCGGGAGGAGCGCTGCCGTCGTCGTCGCGGAAACCGCGTGCGCCGCTGATCGTAGGTCCAGTGGTCACGCCCGCGACTCTACTTGGTCAGTGGTGGGCCCAGGCGCGGTGGCGGCCTGCCGTGGGCCGGCTCTCGTGTCTCACCGCTGCTCGGCTTCGCGCAGCCCAAGTTCCAACTGGGCCATGATTTCTCCCAACTGTTGCACCCGCTCGGGGCCGATCCGGTCGAACAGGTGCTGTCGGACCAGGGCAACGTGATCGGGAGCGCTCTCGCGCAGTGCCTTCTCGCCCTGATCGGTGAGGATGGCCCATGCGCCCCGGCGATCCTCCTGACAGTTCTCGCGGCGCACGTAGCCGTCACGCTCAAGGCGGGCGATCTGGTGGGACAGCCGGCTCTTGGAAACGATGACGGTCTCGGCGAGGTTGCGCATGCGCATCCGGGCGCCTTCGGCTTCGGAGAGGTGTACGAGGATGCCGTACTCGACGAGGGAGAGGCTGTGGCGCCGTTGAAGGTCCCGGTCGAGTATCTCGGCAAGCATGGAGTTGACGTTGAGATAGCTGCGCCAGATCCGTTGTTCGTCGTCTGTTAGCCAGGTGACCGAGTCCACGCTGTCCATGGGGATCATCGTACTTGCAGGTTGGTGCAGCTCACCCTAATATCTTCCCAGAAAGATTCTTTCAAGGATAAATTGCATCTTTCAACCATCATACGTCATGATGGTGCTCTTCCAACGCAGCGAACACAAGGAGGAACTGTGACCGAGCAGCAACTCACGCCCGGCACTTGGACGATCGACCCGGCCCACTCCGTGGTGGGCTTTTCCGTGCGGCACATGATGGTCAGCCGCGTGCGCGGGCGTTTCACCAAGTTCGACGCAACTTTGCAGGTCGCCCAAGATCCGCTCCAGTCCTCGCTGACCGCCTCGATCGACGCGACCTCGATCGACACCGACAACGAACAGCGCGACGAGCACGTGCGCTCGGCCGACTTCTTCGACGTCGCCACGCACCCGGAGTTCACCTTCACCGCCACCGGTGCCACGCAAAAGGACGAGGAGTTCATCGTGGCCGGAGAGCTGACCATCAAGGGCCACACCCGGCCGGTGGAACTGACCGTGGAGTTCAACGGCGCCACCACCGACCCCTGGGGGATGGAGCGCGCCGGCTTCCACGCCGTCACCGAGATCAACCGCAAGGACTTCGGGGTCGACATCGAGATGCCGATGGACGGCGGCGGCGTCGTTGTCAGCGACAAGATCAAGATCGAGATCGATGCCGAGTTCACCCGGCAGGCCGACTGACTGCGGGTCCCCGCCACTGGCGCGGTCGTCCCGGGGGAGTCGGCTCCGCAGCCGCTACTAGCGCCGGCTCCTCCACCGCCGGGCCGCCGGCGCGCCGTAGCGTTACTCCTGGTCGGCGTCGAGCTCGTCGAGCCAGGCCCGAATGGCGGAGCTGTGCTCCCCTAGAGCGGGCGGCGGCAGGTGCTCGCTCCGGTCCTCGGCGGCGTCGCCGGGCCGCGGGTCGAAGCGCACCGGCGGCCCGGGCAACTCGATCGGGCCCCACTGCGGGTGCTCCACCGACAACACGAGCCCCTGCGAGCGGGTCTGCTCCCAGTCATAAACCTGGTCAAGGGTGCGGATGGCGCCACAGGGCACCCCGATGCCGCTGATTTCGGCCAGCCAGGTATCGCGCCCGGCCGAGCGTAAAACGGCCTCGATCTCGGCGATGAGTTCGTCGCGGTGGGCCACCCGCTCGGCATTGTCGGCGAACCGCGCATCGGCGGGGTCCAGGCCCAGCAGCGCGGCGAACCGCTCCCACTGGCTCTGGCTGGCCACCGCCACCTGCAACGTGCCATCGGCGCAGGAAAACGCGCCGTAGGGGGCGATGGAGGGGTGGTGGTTGCCCGCGGCGCGGGGAATCTGCCCGGCCACCGTCCAGCGCGTGCCTTGGAACGCGTGGGTGGACACCAAAGAGGACAGCAGCGAGGTGCGCACTACCCGCCCCCGGCCGGTGCGCTCACGCTCGTAGAGGGCGCTGAGCGTGCCGTAGGCGCCGTGGATGCCGGCCAGCAGGTCGCCGATGGGCACCCCCACCTTGGTGGGGTGCTCCGGGTCGGGGCCGGTCATACTCATCAGCCCGGCCTCCCCTTGGGCGATCTGGTCGTAGCCGGCGCGGCCCCCTTCGGGGCCGTCGTGACCGAAACCGGTGATGGAGCAGATCACCAGGCGCGCATTGAGCTGGTGCAGGCGTTCGACGCCAAACCCCAGCCGATCAAGCACCCCCGCGCGGAAGTTCTCCACCAGCACGTCGCAGGCACGCACGAGCCGAGTGAGCTGCTCCCGGCCGTCCGCGGACTTCAGGTCCAGCTCGATGGACTCTTTGTTGCGGTTGCACGAGAGAAAGTAGGTACTGACCTGTTCCTGGCCGGTGCCGGCGAACGGCGGCCCCCACCAGCGCGTGTCGTCGCCGGTCCCGGTCTGCTCGACTTTGATGACGCGGGCGCCGAGGTCACCCAAGAGCATCGCGGCGTGCGGTCCCGCCAGCGCCCTGGAGAGGTCCACGACCACGATGCCGGCCAAGGGACCACCGGAGTCGGCCATGTTCGTCCTTTCCCTCGCGTGGACGTGGCAGCCCCCGCAGGAGTGGCGGCCACCGAGTTAAGCTAACGAAGCCGGTCGCACCCGGGCAATACTGGCCCGCCCAAAGCGGTGCCGGACTGGGGAAGGTTGCCGACCGTCTCCACCAGTACTCGGCGACGATCTAGGCTGGAAAGCAGCGAACGCCCCGTCCACGACAGCCGTGTTAGCTGGAACGGACCGCAGCCGAAAGACGTCGGTTATCACGATGGTCACGCCCGAACCGCCCGACCCCACCGCTCCCCTCCCCTCACACGACGAGTCCACCGATCCGGCGGCCCCCACCACCCGGATCACGGCGACGCGCGCCGCCACGCGCCGGCTGACCGCGTTCTTTGCCCCGCGTGGCCGGTCGCCCTCCCCCGCCGAGCGCACCGCCACCCTGCCGGCGCAGCCTTCCTCTCCCACGCGCGTCGACGCCCCCGGGGCGCGTGGTGCGGCCCCCGCCCGGTGGCGGCGCGTCGTGGCAAAGCCGCTGAACCAGATGGGCCGCCTGGCGGGACGGATCTTGGCCGACCCCGGCGGCGAACTCGACTACTTTGAATACACGGTTCCGGCCGAGGTCCGCCGCCACTACACCGTCGTCGACCACATCGGCTCCGGCGGCGAGGCGGTCGTCTACCTCGCCGAGCCCGCGGCCGGGGCCGCGCCGGCGGGCAACCGCCAGGTGGCGCTGAAGATTTACCGGCCCGGGCACGACCTCAACCGCGAACTGCTGGAGCGGTTGCGTGCCCGCGGCGAGAGCTCCCCCCACACCCCGGCCATCCACGGCTACGGCCATGCCCGCAGCTCGTGGGGCGAGACCCTGGCGTGGGAGGCCCAAGAGTACTTCGCCGCCGGGTCGCTGCGCACCCTGATGGAACAGGCCCCACTGCCCCAAGATCGGGCTGGGGCCATCGTGGCGGCCGTCGCCGAGTGCCTGCACTACTGGCAGGACTCGTTGCAGCACAACCACACCGACGTCAAACCGGAGAACCTGCTCGTCCGCAGCCTCGACCCGCCGGTGTTCGCGCTGACCGACTTCGGCGGCGCGGTGCGGGCCACGATGAGCCGTGTCTACGGGGGGCTGGCCATCACTGAGGACTACGCCGCGCCCGAGGTCGTGGAGGGCCGACGCGAGGCCCCCGCCGCGTGGTGGTCGCTGGGGGTGATCGTCCACGAGCTGGTGACCGGTCGCCGCCCCGCGCGCGGCGAGAACTGGCTGAGTGCACGCTCCAGCGAGATCGACGTCTCCGCCGTGCCCGACGGGCACTGGCGGCTGCTGGCTCGGGGACTGCTGGCACCGGTGCCCGAGTCGCGGTGGGGCTACCGCGAGGTCACGGCGTGGCTGGCCGGGGAGAAACCGAAGGTGGTCAAGGCCCGCCGCCACGCTCCCATCCGCTTCGGCGACGTCTCCCACGACGATCCGCCCAGCCTCGCCTTCGACCTGCTCGACCGCTCCGAGACCGGCGCGCTGTGGCTGCGCACCCACTGGCCTGAACTGCGCACCTGGCTGGATCGCGAGGTCAACGACTACACCTTCGACCGCTCCTACCTGACCCGGCTACGCGACCACCCCGACCAGGCACACCTCGCCATCAGCGCGTTGGCCGCCCGGTTCGTCCCGGGGATGGTGCCGCGCTACCGCGGCCACGAGGTCACCGCGGCCGGCGTGCTCGCGTTGGCCACCGGCGACAGCAGCCGCTACGAGGCGCTGCGGGAGGCGATCGAGCTGGGCGCGCTCGGGCTGGCCGCGCGGCACTGGTGCACCCACCCCACGTGCCAGGCCGAGGGCACCAACCGGTGCGCGCTGCTGGAGCGGGTCCAGCACGAGGTTCCGCTGGTGATGCGGCGCGTGGCCGCCGAGGTCGACCGGCTGGTGCGCGCGGGTGACGGAAGCGTCGTCTGGCCCGGTCAACACGAGTGGAACGTGGCCTGGGCCAACGCGACCGAACTGGTCCTCGACCCCGAAGCGCCCGGACGCTACCGCCGGATGCTGCGCGCCCAGTCATGGCACCCCGCCCAGCGCAGCACCGCTCCCCGCAGTCAGTGGTGGCTGGAGCAGCGCCGCGCCGGGCTGCGGGGCACGGTCGGCCAGGGTGAGATCGCCACCCCGGCCGCGATCGTCACGGCCGTACTGCTGCTGCCCAGCGCCGCACGGGCCGGCGCCGTGGAACGCGAGCAGCGGCGCGCGGCGACCCGGCAGCGGTGGCGCAGCCGTTGGCAACGGGCCAACGGCGCCGTCTCCCAGGGGTGGGAGGGGGTGCGCTCCCGGTGGCCTCGCCGCGACCGTGACGCCGGCGGCCCGGGCGAGCAGGCGCCGAGGGAGGGAAGGTGGCGCTGGCGCGGCCAAGACGAACCGGGACGCGAACGCGACCGGGTCGAACGCGGCATGCGGCGGTTGCAGCGCGCGATGCGTGCCGGGCGGTGCCGGCGCTTCGCCTACCCGGCCGCGGGGGTGGCGCTGCTCGACGGCGCCGGCCAGTGGCTGTGGCACGCCCAAGGCCTCTACAGCAACCAGCCGTGGATGGCTTCAGCTTTGCAAGGCGTCGAGACCTTCGGCCAGAGTGGGCTGGTCAGCGCGGTGGCGGGGGCCGCTGCCAGCGTGATGGGGCTCGTGCCGGGCGGGGTGGGGGTGGTCTGGTGGTTCCCGGTGCTGCTCGCGGTGGCGCTGGTGCTGCTGGGCCACACCGCGGCCAACCGGCGCCGCAAGGCGCGCAGCCAACTCGTGGCGCGGCGTCTCGCGATCATCGGTACGGCCCTGACCGGGGTGCGCGTACTGGCCAGCGGACTATTTTACCTGGCTATGGGGGTTCTCATCCCGCTGAGCCTGATCACGGGGTAGACGCGGACACCTCCGGCCCCACGGCGGGGAAGACGCCCAGCCCGACGCCGTATGTTACTCACTGGTCATAACTCCACACATACACTACGTGAATTATGTCCGATTGCGGCCCATTATGCTGCTACCAGTTTAGTAAGCAACTACCGTCGGTATTCTGACGGCAGTGTCACAGTTGGCGGGATGGCAGTAAACGCATGAGCACTCTTGAGGCAACGACCGCGACCGAAAGAGCGGGTGGGATCGAACTCACCGCCGGAGACTACCGGGCGGTGATCGACCAGCGGGGCGCTGCCCTGCAACAGCTCACCTTCGGCGACCGGGACATCGTATGGAGCTACGCTCCCGACCACGGCCCCACTGCCTTCCAAGGCCAAATCCTGGCCCCCTGGCCCAACCGCATCGAGGACGGCCGCTACCTCTTCGACGGGGTCGACCACCAACTCGACATCAACGAGGCCGCGCGCAACAACGCCATCCACGGCCTGGTCTACTCCCACACATGGACGCCGACCACGGTGAGCCCCAGCCACGCAGACCTGTCGCTGCACCTCGCCGACACCCCCGGCTACCCCTTTAACCTCGCCATGACGGTGAGCTATGACCTCGACGCCGACACCGGTCTCACCGTCGAGATCGCCGCGCGCAACACGGGCGAACGGCCGGCCCCCTACGGCGTGAGCAGCCACCCCTACCTGACCCTGGGCACCCGGCTGGACAACGCCACCCTGGCGCTACCCGGCGAAGAGTACCTGCCCACCAACGAGCGGCTGCTGCCGGCTGGAGCACCGAAATCGGTCGAGGGCAGCGAACGCGACTTCCTCACGGCCCGGCGTATCGGCCCCACCGTCTTGGACACCGCCTTCACCGGGCTGCGCCGCGACTCCGAAGGCCTGACCTGGACAGTGCTCTCCGAGGAGTCCTTCGCCGTGGCTATGTGGGCCGACGATTCCTACCCGTGGCTCCAGGTGTTCACCTCCGACACGCTGCCCCCCGACCACCAGCGCGGCCAACTGGCGGTCGAGCCGATGACGTGCCCACCCAACGCCTTCGTCTCAGGAACCGACCTGACCGTGCTCGCCCCCGGCGAGTCCACCCGCTCGCGCCACGGCATCCGTCGCCTAGCCACCACCGGCTGAGACGACCGCGGCGCGGACCCACACGACTCACAAGGTGGTCTTGGGCGTGGTCTTGGGCGAGGCCAGCAGCTTACGCATCCGCGCGAGGTCCTCAGGGGTGTCGATGTCCTCGGCGCTGGCGACGTCGTCACAGGGCACCGTGGTCACCAGGTGAGAGTAGGCGTTGAGGAACGGACGCGCCCCCACGTCACCCTCGGCCAGCGCGCACACGCTGGGCCAGTGCTCGCGCCCCAGCAAAACCGGGTTACGCAGGTTGCCACCGTAGGTGGCCGCGGCGGCGCCGGCACCGCTGTAGTAGGCGCACAGCAGCCGGGCCACGGCCGCGGCGGTGACCAGCGGCTGGTCCACCAGCGCCACGAGCACTGCGCCCGCCTCGGCGGGCAGGGCCGCCAGCCCGGCCCGCAGGGACGACCCAAGGCCGCTGTCCCAGTCGGCGTTGCGCACCTGCACCGCGCCCGAGACCGTCACCTCGCCCGCACCGGTCACCACGTAGAGCGGAGCGCACCCCCCATCGCGCAGCACGCGCACCCCGCGGTCGACCAGCCGCTCTCCGGCGAGCTCGACCGTCGCTTTCGGCCGGCCCAGGCGCATTCCAGCACCCGCGGCCAGCAGCAGTCCCGCGACGGCGTCGGTGCCGCCGTCGTGTTCCCGTGTCGTCATCTGCTGTCTTGGCGTACGGCCCCACCCGTGGGCAGGCGGGGGAAACGCCGTCCTCCCTACTTCGCGATCGCGTGGGGATAAGGAGCGTGCGGCCTTCGGGGCGGGTCGGGCGCGAACACCGGCTCGACCTGCGAGGGCGGATATCCCCGACCCACCGGCCGGGGAGGTGTTTAGAGCGCGATGATGCCATGCGGCCTGCCCGTGGCGAGGCCGGCGCCCCCAGCAACACCACGATGGCCGATTCCGGCCGTCCCCTCACCGGGGTGCGGTCTCAGCCGCCGACGGAGTGACCGCCGCCGGGGAGGTCAGCGGGTCGTTGTGGATACGCCCCCGCGTTTCGGACAGCGGCCGGCCGCTGCCGCCCCAGCGGGTCTGGATCAACTCGGCCGCGATCGACACCGCCGTCTCCTCTGGGGTGCGCGCCCCCAGCTCCAGACCTATGGGCGAGCGTAGCCGAGAAAGATCCTCCTCGGCGATTCCGATCTCACGCAACCGCGCCATGCGCTCGTCGTGGGTGCGGCGGCTGCCCATCGCCCCGATGTAGCCGGCGCGAGTACGCAGCGCCGCCTCCAGCACCGGCACGTCGAACTTGGGGTCATGGGTGAGCACGCAGATCGCGGTGCGCTCGTCGAGTTCCGCGGCGATCTCGGTGAGGAACACGTGCGGCCACTTGACGATGACCTCGTCGGCGCCGGGGAAACGCTTGGAAGTGGCAAACACCGGCCGAGCGTCACAGACCGTGACCCGATAGCCCAGGTAGGAGCCGATCTGGGCGACCGCGGCGGCGAAGTCGATGGCCCCGAAGACCAGCATGCGCGCCGCCGGCGCGAACGCCTGCACGAACACCTCCAACTCGTCACCGCGACGCTGGCCGTGCGCGCCATAGCGCAGCACCCCGGTGCGGCCCTGGGCGAGCATGCCGCGGGCATCGTCGTCGACAGCGGCCTCCAACCGCGCCGACCCCAACTCCCCCGCGGCGTCCTCGGCCCCGATGACGCGGCGGGCCCCGAAACGGCCGGGACCAGCCACCACGGTGGCCACCGCCACCGGCCGGTGCTCCTCGATGGCGGCCAGGACCGTGCCCAACTGCGGGTAGCGGGCGGCGTCGATCGGCTCCACCAGGACATGCAGGACTCCACCGCAGGTCAACCCCACGGCGAAGGCGTCGTCGTCGCTGACGCCGTAGCGCTCGCGCACCGGCTGGCCGGTGCGGATGACCTCCTGGCTCAACTCGTAGACAGCGCCCTCCACGCACCCGCCGGAGACGCTGCCGATCACCTCTCCCGAAGGGGTGACCGCCATCGCCGCCCCGGCCTCCCGGGGAGAACTGCGGTAGGTGTCGATGACTGTGGCGAGCGCGAACGTCTCGCCGGAAGCGTAGAGGTCGGCGACGGCTGCACGGATGTCACGCACGGGGCGCTCCTTCCCTGGCACGATCGGCCCGGCCGCCGGTGACCACGGTGGCGAGCCGCTCCAAAGCGTCCAGGCTGTGCCCGGAGACGAAATCGTCGATGTGGGGTAGCGCCGCCCGCATGCCAGCCGCCAACGGCTGGTAGCCAGGCTGCGCCTTGTGGGGATTGACCCAGACGACGCGGTACGCCAGCCGCCCCAGCCGCGCCATCTGTGCCCCCAGCAGGGACACGTCGCCGCGCTCCCAACCATCGGAGGCGATGAGCACCAAAGCGCCGCGCGCCATCCCCCGCTGGCCGTGGCTGTCCAGGAACTCTTTGAGTTCGGTCCCCAACCGGGTGCCGCCGCTCCAGTCGGGGATCGCCGACCCGGCGGCGCGCAACGCGGCGTCGGGGTCGCGCAGCCGCATCTCCCGGCTCAACCGGGTGAGCCGGGTGCCCACACTGAACACTTCGGTGCTGCCGGGGTGGCCCCGCGCCAGCGCGTGGGCCAGCCGCAGCAGCGCGTCGGCATAGGGCGACATGGAGCCGCTGATATCGACCAGCAGCACGACCCGGCGCGGGCGGGTGGCGCGGTCGCGGCGCAGCAGCCGCAGCGGCTCACCCCCATGCGCCAGCGAGGCGCGGATGGTGCGCGCCCGGTCGAGCCGGCCGTGCCGGGCCGGGGCGGTGCGGCGGGTGCGCCGACGCGGCCGGTGGGTGGCCAGCGCGGCCAGCAGGCGAGCCACCTCGGCGCGCTCTTCGACCGTCAACGTCGCGATGTCGCGCGAACGCAGCACCTCGACGTCGCTGGCCGCGGCGGCGTGCTCCTCGGCGGCGACGTCGCCGCCGCTGTCGCGCCGGCCGGCGGCGGGCCACACCGCCGGCCTGGACACGGCAAACGGCGCGGGAGAGCGGCCCGACCGGAACGGATGGGCCGAGAAGTAGTGGGCGAAGCAGGCGTCGTAGTGCTCCAGGTCGGCCGCGGCAGAGCACAGCGTGACCCGACCGGCCCAGTACACGCGGGCCGGGTCGGTCACGTCGAGGGTGTCCAACGCGGCGAAGAACGCCTGCGCCCGGCCGGTGTCGGCGGCCACCCCCGCCGCGCGCAGCGTCCGCACGAACCCGAGCATCGTCTCGGTGACCTCGCGAGGCTGGAGCGTGCTGGCCATCGTGGTTACCTCGTCGCCTCGTGCCCGTTGAGGAGCGCCGAGAGGCGCCGGCTGACGCTCTCGTGATCCTCCCGGTGCTTGACCAGCGCCCCCAGCGTGCGCGCCGCGTTCTCGGGTGACAACTCCCTGGCGCCCAGCGCCATGAGGGCCGCCGTCCAGTCGATACTCTCGGCGATACCGGGCGGTTTGAGCAGGTCGGCCCCAGGGTCGACCGGGTCGCGCAACTGTTGCACCGCGGCGGTGACCTCCTCGACCAGCCGGCTTGTGGCCTCGGGAAGGCGGCGGCGGATGATGGCGGCCTCCCGGTCGAACTCAGGGTGGGCCATCCAGTGGTAGAGGCAGCGGCGCTTGAGCGCGTCGTGGACCTCGCGGGTGCGGTTGGAGGTGAGGACCACCACGGGTGGGGTGGTGGCCCGCACGGTACCCAATTCGGGGATGGAGATAGTGAAGTCGGAGAGGAATTCCAGTAGGAACGCCTCGAACTCGTCGTCGGCGCGGTCGATCTCGTCGATCAGCAGCACGCCCCGCGCGCCGTCGCCGGCCTCCAGGGCGCGCAGCAGGGGGCGGGCCAGCAGGAACCGGCGGTCGTACAGCCCCGACTCCAGTTGCGCGGTGTCGGCGGCCCCGGCCACCTGGGCGGCGCGCAGGTGCAGCAGTTGGCGCGGATAGTCCCAGTCGTAGAGCGCTTGGGCGGCGTCGATGCCCTCGTAGCACTGCAACCGGATGAACGGCCCGCCGAGGGCGCCGGCGAGTGCTTTGGCGAGTTCGGTCTTACCCACGCCGGCGTCGCCTTCGAGAAACAGGGGACGCCCCATGCGCAGGGCGAGGAAGCAGGCGGTGGCCACACCGTCGTCGGCGAGGTAGTCGCGCTGGTCGAGCAGCGCGGCAAGGTCCTCCGGCGTGGTGATGTCGGCGTGGGCTGCGCGAGTGGTGGTGCTCATGAGTGTGCGGCATGCCGGCCGGACAGACGCGGCGCCGATCCCTCCTTTCGCGCGCAACGCGGAGGCGGCGGAGGGCGCCGACCGTGGCACCGGCTACGGACAGCGCTGCGGCCCGAGGGCTTGCCCAGACGGCGCCGCTGGCGGCCTGCGTGGTCTCCGCCGTGGGTGGTGACGTTTTCCGACCCGCGGGCCAGAAAAACGTCCCTCATCACACTATGCCCACTAATCGGCCGATGCACTGCCAACATTCTCGGTCGGATCGGGCGCGGTGTGGAGTGGCTGCGCCGACGGTGAAGCGGGGTGGCGCGGTGCTATGCGGCCACCGGCCGCCCGCCTCGCCGTGGGCACGAAGCATCGGTCAAGAGAAGAAGATCGAGAGGGCGGCCAGGATGGTGACTACGCACCAGATCAGCCCGGCCACCTGGTCCATACGGGATCGCGGGGTACGGTTGTCCTTCACGGCTCGCCTTTCGGGGACGTCCTCAGTCGTCGCGGCCCGGGGGAGCTCGCTGCTGTCGAGCGGGCGGGCCACCGTGGACGGCGCGGAGGCTCGCCGCTCCACGAGGGCGCGCCGGTGGGCGAGGCGAAGCGCGCCCGACCGCTCCCCTGCCGGGCCGCTGGCGGGTGCTAACGGCCGTGAACGGTCGCGGCCCCGTGAGCGCCCCTCAGTCGTCGGGGCTTTGCCACCGCCCCGGCGCCGCCGCCGGGCCACCGAGCGAGACCCGCGCACCGTCGAGACGGACATCTTCGACTTGGAACTGGCGGAAAAGTCACGAAGGTTCATGTCCCATTGGACGCAAACGGCGGGTGAGACGTTGCACATAGTTTGCACAGGAACCTGCACGCGCCTCCCGTGCTGCCCCGCAGGCGGAGATGGACCGACTCACCCCAGATGGTCCGGCGTCGGCAGGGGTCGGTAGGGGAGCCTCGGGCGGGGGATGGTCCTCGATCCCCAATCCCTTGGTGCTACAGAGTCGGTGGCATGAAAGCAGCGCTCTCCGCGCGGGGGTGGCGCAGGTTGGTGGAGCGGCGCGCTTTGGCGCGCGCCCAGCGCTGTCCACACGCGGGGGTGGCGCGTGCTGGCGGGGGCCGCGCACTTCCCACACCCCCAGCGCTCTCCGCACGCGGGGGTGGCGCGGCGGGCTAGCAGCGGAGGCTGGTGTCGCCGCAGTGCTCTCCGCACGCACGGGAGTGGCCCGAGTGCCCGGGAGGCGTGGGCGACGGTGTAGGCGGGCTCTGCGCGCGCACGGGAGTGGCGACCATGACCCCAATACCGTGCAGGTCCGTCCCCGCGTGCTCTCGGCGCGCACGGGAGTGGCCCTGCCGAGCCCTCCCTCGGTGTGCTCGTCCGGTGCTTTTCCGCGCGGGGGTAGTTGGGGGAGGTGGGAGGTACGTCGTTCGCTCGTGCCTCGATCGCTCCGCGATCTCGGCAGCCTGAGGGGGCGCGGTGGTTGAGGTGACCGCCACTGACGAGGGCGGCCATCAGCGGCGGCCTCCTCGACCATGTCGGCGAGGTCGCCGGTTGAGGTGCCCTCAAATGGTGCAGGCGGCCACCGGGGAAGGAATGTCGCTGTCGCTCGGGACGCAGCAACGGGGATGCCCCTCCCCGAGGCATGGCACCAAGCTGCGCCCCGGCCCCAGACACCGCCCCTAGCGAGGGTGGCGCCCTCTCGGGGGTGCCCATCATGGTGGGGTGCCTATCTGTGCTGTTCCCGGCCGCAGCGGGCACCGTCTGCCGTCATCCACATTACGAAGATCCTGCCCATGGGGGCGGATCGTGCTTCTATCAGCGGTCTGGCGGTGCCTTCGGTCCCGAGGACACCACCCCCAGATCATGGACGACAGGGGGACAAGTCATGCAGGGCCAAAGGCCGGGAGTTCCCTTGCGGAACTCCCTAAAAGCTAATGGGGGAGCACCCGGCCACGGCACCCGCTCCAGACAAGCTGCCCCATGGCAGGCTGCGGCCTCTCTGGAGTGGCGGCAGGTTATGGCACCCACCCCAAGCACGACCCCACCCCTGAGCTGCCGAGATCGCGGAGCGATCGAGGTACGAGCGACGGGAAACGCCTATGCCCTTCCTCGCCCCCACCCCACGGTGGTGCTGATGCCCGGCACGATCCCCGGATGGACATGCGTCCCCTCACCCCCAACCCCACGCCGCGCCGCACGCCAGAACAACCGCCGCCTCAGCGGGAGCTCTGAGTGTCGGTGCTGTGCGCTGGAGGTCCTGATGGCAACGAGGGGCAGCGAGGACGAGCAGCCGGGTAGGGGTGGCCTCTCGGGTGCGGCCTGCTTTGAAGCAGGTGCAGCGGAGGGGACACATCTTCCCGCGTCTCACTCAATGAGACGCGGGAAGGCAGAATGAACACGGACCGCGCCCAGTGTCGCGGGGAGCGCAACACTGGGCGCAGCCACCCAACAAAAACGGCGCCACAAAAGCGACAAACCCTCCCATAGCACCTCGCAGCAGCGACACGAATGTCCAGAATGCGAGAAAACCACGCGAGAACAAACATTCTCGCCAATCAGAAAAACGACATAACATTTCAAAACGGGCAGCAAATAGCCAATGAGTGTGCTCAGCGTTGCCATGATCACGACGAGGGGCGCCCGTTAGGCGATTCTCGCGGCCGAGGATCGCCGAGCGGACACCTTTCGCGGCGATCTTGCTCCCCAGCCCGCCTATCCCCCATCGAAGCCCCCACTCACCGGAACCAACCCGGTGCCACCTCGGCCACCGCTCGCCCTCGCTGCTCCACGTCACCCGCCCCACGCCCCAACCAGCAGCACCGACCGGGTGCCTGCCCAGCCACCACCACCCCTCGCTGTTGCTCGTTACCGCAGCCCCCGTGAGGACGGCACCGACACCCGTTTCCTCATCCCGGCTACCTTCGCCGCCCCTCGTCGCCGCCAGCCGCCCCAGCGAGGCGGCCTCGACGCCCGAGCCGCCCAACCACCAGCCGACCCTCGCTGCCTCCCGTTGCCGCCAGCAGCCCAAGGGAACGGGTACCGACGTGGCACCTACTCCGCCGCCGGCCAGCACGATTGGAGCCCTTGCCCCAAACCACCCGCACGGGTCCGGCATCACGGCTACACTGCGGGACGTGCGCCACCAATCAACACCCTTGCGAACTTTGCGGAAAATAGGCCATTTGCCCGATTCTCAACAAGTGGTCAAAACAGCCACCCACCGCCGATAGCGTCGCAGGTCAACGAGGGTGCTCCCCGCGCGTGCGGGGATGGTCCCGATTCGGCGAAAAACGCCCTGCTCACGGGGGGGGTGCTCCCCGCGCGTGCGGGGATGGTCCCGGGGGCGCTGGACGGTGCGCCCCCAAAAACGAGTGCTCCCCGCGCGTGCGGGGATGGTCCCGACACCTGCCGCCAGTACCGGCAGGGGCGACCGGTGCTCCCCGCGCGTGCGGGGATGGTCCCAGGGGGCGAGAGCAGGTCAAAGCAGGTCGGTGGTGCTCCCCGCGCGTGCGGGGATGGTCCCGTGGGGGGCCGTGTCGGTGAGAGGGGCCGGCGGTGCTCCCCGCGCGTGCGGGGATGGTCCTGCCTCGAATCATATCGAGGCATTCCTGATGCAGTGCTCCCCGCGCGTGCGGGGATGGTCCCACCTACCTCGAAGAGCCCACCGTTGTCCCCAAAGTGCTCCCCGCGCGTGCGGGGATGGTCCCGATTCTGGCGGCGCACCTTGGACCGGATGATTGTGCTCCCCGCGCGTGCGGGGATGGTCCTGGCTGCCTGAGCCGACCACACGTCGCTCTGAGGTGCTCCCCGCGCGTGCGGGGATGGTCCCACCAGCGCGATATTCACCCGCCGGTCACCACTGTACTCCCCGCGCGTGCGGGGATGGTCCCTAGTTGATTACGTGATCTCCATGTCAGGTGGCGTGCTCCCCGCGCGTGCGGGGATGGTCCCAGCTCCCGCAGAGCTAGACGCACGACCGGGCTGTGCTCCCCGCGCGTGCGGGGATGGTCCCGTGCTGACACTCGTCACCGTGCTCAGAGCACGGTGCTCCCCGCGCGTGCGGGGATGGTCCTAGACCTGGGCGGCCTCCACCGGCTCCCGCTCGGTGCTCCCCGCGCGTGCGGGGATGGTCCCACCTACCTCGAAGAGCCCACCGTTGTCCCCAAAGTGCTCCCCGCGCGTGCGGGGATGGTCCCCTCTGCGTCCCTGCATCGCTTCACCCCACCTCGTGCTCCCCGCGCGTGCGGGGATTGGGAGGGTGCGTCGTTCGCTCGTGCCTCGATCGCTGCGCGATCTCGGCAGCCTGAGGGGACGCAGAGGTTGAGATGAAGCGATGCGGGCGGTCACCGGGGTGAAGGGCGGTGACGGTAGCTCGGGATGCACAGCGGCGGGTGATGGTTTCTCGGGGGCGGCGCCAGGCTGTTGGCAGCTACCCCAGGCACAGCCCACCTTTGGCTGTCGAGATCGCGGAGCGATCGAGACACGAGCGGCGGGAGACGGCTTCTGGTCTCCCCAAAAGACTCGGGCCTGCTCAGGAGGGGCCGTTGTCTCCCGGCTCCTGAGCTTCGCCTCGTTCGTGGAGGAGGGCGCGGAATTGGGCGAGGCAGGATCGGGCGAGGGCGCCGTCGTTGCTTTGAATGCCCATCACGGCGAGGGTGGAGCCGTCGGCGAGGTCGACGGTGGGCCAGGGTTCGCCTACGGGCATGCGCACGTCGATGATTTCGGCCCATTCCAGCACGTAGGTGCGGATGACGTTGACCACGGTGACGCTACTCTCGGCCACGACGACCTTGGGGCGGGTGAGTAGGTACAGCCCGCCGACGAGGAGGAGCCCGAGGAAGACCAGACCCAGCCGGTCTTGGAGTCGCCACGTCTCGGGCAGGATGATGGCGAGAGTGACCATGGTCGCCATGCACAGCACGGCCAGCCCGTAGCCGACCACGCGCATGTTGCGGGGTCGCCAGGTCACCGGTAGCCGCGGCACCGCCTGATTGTTCACCGACTGCCTTTCCGGGATGCCCGGCCATGACGACCGGGGAGGGATCGCAACTCCTGGCGGGGAAGCCGCCCACGTGGCCGCTGGGGACAGTACCGCCGGCGCCGGGGTGAAGCATAAGACGACCCCCGGCCGACGCGGCAGCGCCTTGCGGCGTCGGGACGACGGTGGCGCGCTAGGCCATGCCTTGTGTCGACGGACGGCGAGCAGCCCCCGCCACTCCGGGAACCTAGCAGCACTGTTAGGTCCGCGTGCCCTGCCCGCCCCCTGCTGTTTCTTACTGCTGTCTGCTGCGGCCGGCCGACACTCCCTGCGGCTCGGGCTGCCTTACGCGGCGCGCCTCCGTGCTCGTGCGAGCCGGCCGGGCTCGCTCAACGAAAGGGCTACGTTACCCGGAGCGCAGCCTGTGCAGCACCGTGGCGGCGTCTAGGGCGGCGAGGGTGGCTTCGCGTCCTTTGTCTTCGTGGCTGCCGGGCCGTCCTGAGCGGTCGCGGGCCTGCTCCAGGGTGTCGCAGGTGAGCACGCCGTTACCCACGGGCTTGGACTCGGTGAGCGCGATCTCGGTGAGCCCGTGGGTGACGGACTGGCACACGTAGTCGAAGTGGGGTGTCCCGCCTCGGATGACGGCGCCCAAGGCGACGACCGCGTCGTGGGAGCGGGCCAACTCTTGGGCCACGACCGGCAGTTCGATGGCCCCGGCCACGCGCACGACCGTGGGCGGCTCGGTCCCGGCTTCCTTGGCCGCCGCCAGCGCGCGGTCCAGCATCGTGTCGACGATGTCGGCGTTCCACCGGGTCGCGACGATTCCCAACGTCAAGCCCGTGGCCTCTACGGAGAGGTCGTCGGGGCGTCCTGATCCGCTCATCTGGCTTGTCCGGCGCCCCGGGGCCACTGGCTGGGGCGCCGCCCTCCTCACTGTGGATTGCGACTGTGGGGTGCGACGGCTGGTATGGCTGCCCCGGCGGCGTGCTGCCGGGGTGGGGTGTCAGGTGGCGGCGACGCCGCTGGGGATGTCGTGGCCGAGACGGTCGCGCTTGGTTTGCAGGTAGCGCAGGTTGTCGGTGGTGATGGCGGTGGGCACGGCGAGGCGCTCGGCCACGGAGATGCCGTGGCTGGTCAGGTCTTCGGATTTGTGGGGGTTGTTGCTGAGCAGTTTGACCGAGGTGATGCCCAGGTCGGTGAGGATGTGGGCGCCGGCGCTGAATTCGCGGGCGTCGGCGGGCAGCCCCAGTTCGAGGTTGGCGTCGACGGTGTCGGCGCCGGCGTCTTGCAGGCGGTAGGCGCGCAGCTTGTGCAGCAGCCCGATTCCGCGTCCTTCGTGGCCGCGCATGTAGACCACGACGCCGCGGCCTTCCTCGGCGATGCGGGCCATCGCTGCGTCGAGTTGGGCGCCGCAGTCGCAGCGGTGCGAGCCGAACGCATCCCCGGTTAGGCATTCGGAGTGCAGTCGGACTGTGATGTCGCGTCCGTCGCCGATGTCGCCGTAGACGAGTGCGACGTGTTCGGCGCCGTCGAGGGTGCCCTGGTAGCCCACGGCGCGCCATTCGCCGTAGCGGTTGGGCATGCGGGTTTCGACGACGCGCTCGACGAGGGTTTCGGTGCGGCGCCGGTATTCGACGAGCTGTTCGATGGAGACGAGTTTGAGGCCGTGGGCGTCGGCGAAGGTGCGCAGTCGGGGTAGCCGTGCCATCGTGCCGTCGTCGTTGACGATTTCGGCGAGGACGCCCGCGCTGCCCCTGCCGGCTAGGCGCGCCATGTCGACGGCGGCTTCGGTGTGGCCGCGGCGGGTGAGCACGCCGCCGGAGCGGTAGCGCAGCGGCAGCACGTGGCCGGGGCGCACGAGGTCGCCGGCGGTGGTGGCCGTGTCGCCGAGGAGCCGGATCGTGCGTGCGCGGTCGGCTGCGGAGATGCCCGTGGTCACTCCGTGGCGGGCGTCGACGGTGACCGTGTAGGCGGTGCGCATGCTTTCTTCGTTGCCCACCGTCATCAGCGGAAGGTTGAGCCGGTCGAGGTCCTCGCCGAGCATGGGGACGCAGATGACACCGGAGGTGTAGCGGATCATGAACGCGAGCAGTTCCGGGGTCGCCGCTTCGGCCGCGAAGATGAGGTCGCCCTCGTTCTCCCGGTCGGCGTCGTCGACCACGACGACGGGGCGGCCGGCCGCGATGTCGGTGATCGCGTCTTCGATGTCGTCGAGCGCGACGGGTCCGATGGGGTCGTCGGTGCGGTCCACCGCGGCGATGTGCATGTGCGCTCCTTGGAATATGGTGCTGCTGGGGACGGCGGGGCTCATGACGCGACCTGCGAACGGTCACCGATGAGGCGTTCGACGTATTTGGCGAGGACGTCGACCTCAAGGTTGAGGGCGGCGCCGGGCTCCTTGCGTCCCAGGGTGGTGCGGTCGAGCGTGGTGGGGATGAGGCCGACGGTGAAGGAGTCGGCGTCGAGGGCGGCCACGGTGAGGCTGATGCCGTCGACGGCGATGGAGCCCTTCTCGACGACGTAGCGGGACAGGTGCGCGGGCAGCGCGATGCGGACGCTCTCCCACTCGGTGCCGGGGGTGCGTTCGATGATGTGGCCGATGCCGTCGACGTGGCCCTGCACGATGTGCCCGCCGATGCGGGCGGAGACGTGGGCGGCGCGTTCGAGGTTGACCGGTGTGCCGGGCTGGAGCGCGCCGAGGTGGGAGCGGTCGAGCGTTTCCTTCATAACGTCGGCGCTGAAGCTGGCGCCGGAGATGTCGGTGACGGTGACGCAGACGCCCTCGACCGCGACTGAGTCTCCGTGGGCGAGATCGGAGGTGACGGTGGGCGCGTGGATCGTGATCCGCGCTGCCTCGCCGGGGCTATCGCCGACGGGCGTGATCGCGGTGACCTCGCCCAGCTCCTCTACGATTCCGGTGAACACGGCGGAACCATCCCCTTTACCTGGTCAGGCTCCGGGGATGTGGCTAGGCGGCTCCTGCCGCCAGGAACCGGTCGTGCCACGACGGCCAGGGGCCGGTTCCACGCGCGCTGCCTCCCATCCGGACTTTCACCGTCGGTACCGGAATTTCACCGGTTCAACCGGCCGATGGCTTCGGCCGGGTCGCGGACTGTCACCGCCGGTTCGGACTTTCACCGACCCCGGAGCACGCGGTTTCACAATGTGTGCGGAAACAAGTTTGCCATGACGGGCTATTCCCGGAACAGGGTGGGGGTGGTTTTCGCGAGCCGCCGGCTCGAAAGCGAGCATTCGGGGAGAAGCCAGGGCGTCACCGGGGGCAGCGGGCACGCCCCGCCGGCGTTCGGGCTGTTCAGGAGGGGGGAGCCTGCTGGGGTGTGGGCGGTGGGCTCGGGTGGGTTTCCGCCGGGCGCTGGGCGAGTTTGAGGGCGATGAACAGCTCCGGCGCCCCCAGCGAGATCCATCCCGCGACCACGGCGTAGCAGAGGTAGTCGCGGATCGGCGTCAAGATTCCCTGCGTGTCGGGCACGGTCATTTGGAAGGCCACCAAGAACAGCACCAGGATCGTGATACCTATCACATAGCGGGCTGCTCGGGAGACGAGGGAGCCCGCGGCGCTGTACCAGCCGCGCGCCGCCAGCACGGAAAGGCCGGCCAGCGCCCCGAACATGGCTCCGGCCACCAGGAACACGCGCTCCATCGAGGCGGCGGTGACCTCCGGCGGGATGCCGCCGGTCCACGCCTGGGGCGCGCTCCATTGGCTATGGACCACCGTTTGCCAGGCCACGGCCGCCAGCGGCGCCAGCAGCGAGGCGGCCAGCGCTAGTCCCACCTGTGCGCGCAGGGCGCGCCCGCGCCACCACGCCAGGACCGTTGTCTCGTAGCGCAGGATCAGCCATAGCGCTGCCACGCCGAGCGCCATGCCGGCCAGGACCGCGGTGAGGAAGTGTGTGCCCAGGTAGACACCGGAGAAGGCGATGAGGATGGCGGCGGCCAGCGCTGCCGGCACCGCCCAGCGCCACCGGGTCTTGAGCGCGAGGTAGCCCCAGAGGGTGACGGGGAGTTGGGCTTGGGCTGTGGGCAGGCCGAAGGTCGTGGCCATGGCTAGTGGCTGCACCCGAACGCTGTACCAGTAGGGGCGCGGCGCGTGGGCGAGGATCGTGCACAGTGCGTTGACCGCGGCGCCGGCCGTCAAGAACACCGACAGCCGCGCTCCGAGGCCGGCGTTGACACACCACAGCAGCAGGGGGAGCGCTGCCAGGTAGAACAGTTCGCCGCCCAGGGCCGAGACCGCTGTGGCCGGGAGTGTGAGCCAGTCGCCGATGGCCTGAATCCCGGCGATGATCCCGGTTTCGGCGCCCCAGATCGCATCCATTACCGCACCTCGCGCAGTCACCGTCGCGTACGGCGCCAATGAGATCGCCGTCACAGTGACCCGCGAGCTTACCAATCAGTAACTAAGGAGGACAGTCACCCTCCCACACATTCGACTCCCCCAACCGCGCACCTGCGGTCGATGTTGTTCGACGGTGTGACGGCCAAACACACGCCGGGCCTCCTCTTCAGCGACCCAACGGCCAACCGCTGAAAAAGAGGCCCGGCCTGCCTCGAACTCCCTGGAATCCCCTCAAACGCCGACAGCGGTCACCCGCTGGGCCTGCGCCCGCAGCGCGTCGACGGCCGCAGCCGGATCAGCGGATTTGTACACCGCCGAGCCCGCCACGAACACGTCGGCGCCGGCCTCGGCACAGCGCTCGATCGTCTCGTCACTGACACCACCATCGACTTGGAGCCACACGTCGGTGTCACGGGTGGAGATCAACTCGCGGGCACGACGGATCTTGGGCAGCATCAAATCGAGAAACGGCTGCCCGCCGAACCCGGGCTCGACCGTCATCACCAGCAGCATGTCAACCTCGGCGAGCAGGTCGGCATAGACATCGACCGACGTGGCCGGGTTCAACGCCAACCCCGCGCGCGCCCCGGCGGAGCGGATCGTGCGCAACGTGCGGATCGGCGACTTGGCCGCCTCGGCGTGAATCGTGACACTGCCGGCGCCCACCTCGGCATAGTCGGGAGCCCACCGGTCGGGGTCTTCGATCATGAGATGGCAGTCCAACGGCACAGCCGCCGCCTTGCGCAGCGATTCCACCACCGGCAGCCCCAACGTCAGGTTGGGTACGAAATGGTTGTCCATGACGTCGACGTGCAGCCAGTCGGCGGAGGAGGCGACAACGGCGGCCTCGTCGGCCAGCCGCGCGAAGTCGGCGGAAAGGATGCTGGGTGAGATCTGGATGGCCACACCGCTGAGTCTAGAGCCCGCCGGCGCAACGGCCGCGCAAGGGACAGACCCGGCACGAGCATCCACCCATCGCGCCCCCGCTCACCGGCCACAGCGAGCCGACGAGCCTCACTGGCGACGCAGCAGCGCCAGAAACATGGCATCGGTGCCGTGGCGGTGCGGCCAGAATTGCAGGAAGTTCCCTGAAGCCACGTCGGGCACCTCCGGTAGGTGGTCAGCCGCGCGCAGCACCACCGCATCGTCGCGCTCGGACGTGATCGCTTCCACGACGCCGCTGGTCTCGGCCAGGTGCGGCGAGCAGGTCACGTAGGCCACCACCCCGCCCCGGCGGGTGGAGTCCAACGCGCTGCGCAGCAGAGCACGCTGGGCGTCGACCAGCTCGGGCACGCTCTCGGCCGAACGCCGCCACCGCGACTCCGGCCGGCGCCGCAGCGACCCCAAACCGGTGCAGGGCGCGTCCACCAGCACACGGTCGAATGCGCCAGCGCGCCACGGCGGGCGCGTGGAGTCGGCGACCACCACCCGCGCCGCGTCGTTGATGGTGCGATCCACCGCGCCGGCCACGAGCCCGGCGCGTGCGGGCTGAAGCTCGGCCGCCAGCAGGCGCGCGCCGCGTTGGCCCGCCAAACCCCCCAGCAGGGTCGCCTTGCCTCCTGGCCCCGCGCACGCATCCAGCCACCGCGCGTCCTCGCCTTTTAGTCGCACCCGCGTCAGCGCCAACGTGACCAACTGGCTGGCCTCGTCCTGCACACCGGCGCGGCGCTGGCGCACCACAGGCAACGCGGCCGGGTCCCCTTCGGGCAGGTAGGCCGCGAACGGCGAGTAGCGCGCCCGCTCGGCCCCCTGGGCAACCAGATCGTCGACCTCGGCCCGGCCCGGCTTGGCCGCCAGCGTCACCTGCGGACGCTCGTTGTGGGCCGCCAACAACCGCCGCGTCTCGGGCATGTCGACGGTGATCTCCTCACCCAGCGCCGCCGCGAACGCCTCGATCACCCAGCGCGGGTGACTGTGCAACACCGCGAGATGACCCACGGGGTCGGCTTCGGCTTGCGGCGCGACGATCTCCAGCCACGCTTCCAAGTCGCGGGCGCTCACGCGGCGCAGCACCGCGTTGGCGAAACGCGCGCGGTGTTGGCCCACCGTGCGGCGCGCAAGATCCACGGTCGCGCTGACGGCAGCATGGTCGGGGATGTTGGTGGAGAGAAGCTGGTGGGCACCCATGCGCAGCAGCGGCAGCACAGCGGTGTCGACCGAGCGCAACGACCGGTCGACGCAGGCGTCCAGGATCGCGTCGTAGGTGCCCTGCATGCGCAAAGCACCGTAGGTCAACTCGGTGGCCAGCGCGGCGTCCCGACCGGCGATCCCGCGCTCGCGCAGCAGCGAGGGAAGCAGCAGGTTGGCGTAGGCCGACCGAGACTCCACAGCGCTCAAGACGTCGTAGGCGACCCGCCGCGCCGGGTCCTTGGGCGCCGGCGGCCCGCCAGAACGCTTCGGACCACGGCGCTTGGGACGGCGGGCGGGACGGGAGTCAGTCACAGATGATCAGCCTCAAGCCATAACGATTTTCGGTGGCCCGCCTCGGCACAGCACGGCGAAACGGACTGTAAACGAGGATACCCAGCATGGACATGCGCGGTTGCATCTCAGCCGACCGCTGCGACGGGACGCACGTGCGGCTGTGGTAACGATGGCGACGGTGCGCCTTGGCCCACGGCGTGACCATTCGGCAAGGCGCACCCGAAAACTCGGGGCGCGTGCGCGGCCCCTAGCCGGCGGTGGTGGCCCACCCGTTTATGTGGGGAATCTTGACTCCCAACGGCGCGGGCAGCAGGAACTCTTCCATCTCCACCGTGGCGAATCCGGCGGTTTCGATAGCGCGCCCGGTTTCGCGGGTGGGGTCGCAGCCGGCGTCGAGTCGGCGCGAGAGCGGCGCCACCAGCCGCAGCGCTCCTTGCGACCAGGTTCCGCGCGGGGCGGCGACGTGTTCCAGGAACACGTAGCGCCCCTGGGGACGCAGCACGCGGACGATCTCAGCCAGCACCCGATCCTGGTCGGGGATCGAGCACAGCACGCTGGTGGCGACGACGGCGTCCACGCTGTGGTCGGCAAGCGGCAGGTGCTGTGCGTCACCGCTGAGCACCGGCCCTCGGGCGGTGCGGCGCAGCCGCTCGTGCAGGTAAGGATTGGGTTCCAGACCCACCCAGCGGACAGCGGACGGAAAATAGGCGCCGTTAGGGCCGAACCCGGGGCCGATCTCAAGGACGGTTCCGGTCAGCTCCGCGAGCAGCCGGCGACGGTGCTGAGCGTAGACCGCGGCCCCTCGGGGAGACTGGTTGCGGGCCGCCCGCCGCCACGCCCGCGCCGAACGCCCCGTCACGGTGTCGTGGTTTCTTCGGCGGTGACGAACATCCACATCTCCATCCTGGCTGTCGGCTCAAGGCACCCTAAGAGACCGAGACCGAGGTCGCCACCTGACGGCGGGCCCGTGCACTCATGAGGTTCAAGGAGGCTCGGGAGCCGCCGCGCCCGTGGGGCCGGGCAGCGCGGCCCGCTGCGATCCCGAACAGCCTCATGCGATGCAGCCTTACGCGACGGCCGCGGCCGTAAGCCGAAGGCGCCGACGTCGTTGCCGAGGTAGTCGACGAGGTAGCGGCACGGGCCGGTCGCCTCCGGCGCCGCCCTGTCCTCAGGCCAAAATCTCACCGAACGATTCGACGGCGCCGGAAACGACAACGTTCCCTCGCAGCCGAACGAAGCCGCGACTGGAATTCTCGTCACCCCGGGCACGGTCCACGGGGACGTGAGGACGCGCCGGGCTTCGCCGCAGCCGTCGAGGCTCAGCGCTTGGGCTTGAGGTACTTGTTGAACGCCGCGATACCGAGCGCGATGGCGCCGATGATCAGCGCCCACTTGAACAGCCCACCCAGCAGGCCGAGCAACCAACCACCAGCGACAAAGGCAACGAGGACTATGAGTGCGGTCAGGAGAATACGTTTCATACCGCCACAGTACGCAGCGGTCCCTCCACGATTCGAGCGCTCCCGGCAGGAACCCGGGCCGGACTCAGGGACCTGTGGGGGTATCCCTGACACACGGTCACGTCGCACCCCACGCAACCGCACTCCCTAACCTCAAGCCCCACCAACCACCCAACAGCCCCGCGCTAAGGACCATCCCCACGTGCACGGGGAGCACATCGAGCGCGCCCAGCACAACCTGGGGGCTCCCAGACCATCCCCACGTGCGCGGGGAGCCCCACCCCGCATTGGGGTGGGGCTTGTGCTGCGAGGGACGATTCCCGCATGTGCGGGCCTTCGGCGCTGTGTGGGTTTGGGCTGAGGGAGACGTGTGGTGTTTCCCGTCGCTCGTGCCTCGATCGCTTCGCGATCTCAGCAGCCAGGGGTGAGCTGTGCCTGGGGCGGGTGCCATAGCGCCGCGGCCCCACAGGAGTCCGGACTGTGCCTGGAGCGGGTGCCCTAGCCTGGCGCCGCCCCTCGGGGCTGCCGCAGGGGGTGCCTGGGGGCCTAGCTTGGTGTCGCCTCTCGGAGTGTCTGCCGCAGGGGGTGCCGCCTGTCCTTGGGCGGGTGTGCTCACCAGGCCCCGTATCCGGGGAGGTTGTCGCCTGCTTGTTGCGTCCTGACCTAGCGCAGTGTTCCTTCACCCGGGCGGCCACCGGCCTCGTTTCATGCTCCCTCACCTCCGGTGTGCCCGTATGTCTCGCGCCACCTCAACCACCGCATCCCCTTCGGGCGCCTCAACTACCGCGCCCCCACACTTCTCATGTCACCCCAGCCACCGCGCCCCCTCAGGCTGCTGAGATCGCGCAGCGATCGAGGCACGAGCGAACGACGCACTCTCCCATCCCGCCAAACACAACCACCTGTCGGCGACGCGCCAATACTGACCACGTGACGTCGCGTGAAATCTGACCACCCCGGTTGATCATCGGAGGGGTGATCACTGTGGAGGACTGGGCCGAGATCCGCCGTCTGCGCAGATCAGAGGATA